>JANQOH010000310.1 GCA_028289725.1 Alphaproteobacteria bacterium | reverse complement strand
ACACGATGCTGAGCACCACGATTTGACCCGCCTGCGGCGTGATTGTCAGCGCGCTATCGGTTTCCGACGCAATGCCGATCGCTTGCGTCGCCGCGCCGCCCGACGGCGTGATCCCAAGCGCCGAATCTGTTTCTGACGGCTGACCGACAAGGTAGATGCCGGACGGATTTGCCGGCACCAGCTTGGCAAACACGATCGCCCATGGATCCGCGTTGCCGATCGTCATCCTGTCGAGCGTCAGATCAACGTCGTTCGCGGGGCCCCAAACCGCGTGAACGGTCGACGTTTGGTCGGGCGTGGCGTTCGGGCCACGGTAATCCGCATAGCAGACGATGTCGTGGTCGGCGTCACCGCCGTTGGTGAAGCCGGGGATATGCGCTTCCGACGAGTCCGAAGTCGCGACCGCGAGGCCAACTTCGCGGTCCTGCAGGATTGGAATCGTGTCGCTTAGGGTAGCGCTGTTTCCGGTTGCGGACCTCGTGTCTTTGAAAGCTGTAGTCTGGTCGACCTCATTAAACTGTAAAATGTGGACGCAAATATCATTGGCATTGTCAGAAAAATTGACGGTTAGAGTGTGCGTGCCGGTCGCCGGTGCTCGAAGCTCCCAAACCTCGGCATAACAATTATCTTCTCCGCCGATCGTGCGCGTGGCCCGCACGACTTGCGTAAAGAATGACGTTGGGCTGCCGTCCTCAAGGGTGATGCTAGTAATAAAATCATCACCCGTCCCGGCGCCGTCGGCTTCCGTCGCCGCGACGACCAAACACCGATTGTTTCCGGCTACCACGTTCACTGACTTGCTGACCGATGTCACCGCGTCGCCACGGATCACATCCTGCATCGCAAGGGCGATTTCGTCGCTGTCCGCCGACACCAGAATACAGCCGCAAATCGAATATTCTTCCGTGCCGCTGATCGTACCGTTGACCGTCACGTCGCCCGTGCCGGACTTCTCCCACCAAGCGAGGCCGCCGTCATTGCTGACGGGATCGACCAGGAACCGTTCGGTTACAGTCCCATCTTCCGTGAGAACGTCGGTGCTATCGTGGAAAACACCCGCGACCGCGACCTCACCGCTCGCCAAGTCCTGCAGTGTCACACTGGGGGCCGTGCCACCCGTGTTGTAATTGCCGAGGACCGCCCGATACGGACGCGATTGATTGACGCCGGTGTAAACGACGGAATTCGCTGCGGCGTCGTTCCATGTACCGTCATTGATCGTCGCCGTGATGGTCACTGTCGTGCTTGCCGGCGGATTGACCAAGCAGAAGATCTCGGTCGAAAACGCGCTGCCGGCGTTGTTCTGCACCATGCAGACGCGCCCGGCCGGAACGCCATCCACCAAGACCTCGCGCGCACGATCGTTTGCGGCATCGGCGTGACCGATGGCAATGAACATCGCTCGGTCGGACCCGGAACCCACTGTGTGGGTCCAGCTTAATACGGCATCACCCCCAGTCTCCGTGTCGCCAGCACCTATGCTGTCATAGGCAATGGCCATCGGTCATCTTCCGTGAGTTTTGCAAAAAGCGCGAAGCGTGCTAGGCGGCACGGAAAAAGCCTGCGGCGTTGATCTGCGCCGTGATATCGCCGCCGTTCGTGGTAATGCTAAAGTCGTAATGGGCGACAGGAATTATGTTCGAATCCGTACCGCCCGTCGTGTCGCTGTCGTAGCAAATGATGAGTTTCGTCAGCGTGTTGTTCGATGCCCCGCCGGCGCTCGACCAAGTTTGGTCAGGCATGTCGATGTCAAAGCGGTTGTTCGTATCGTCGGGGGCCGGAAGCGCCGCGAGTTCGGAATCTGTGACCGTCTTGCGCGCATAGTTGGTGAAGTCCGCTTCGGTATTGCCCGCGGCGCCCAACAGCGTGCTCAGATCGTCGTAGTCCTCAAGCGTTCCGTCCGCTTCGTTCGCTTTCAATAGCACGACAATAAACGCAGCATTCGCCGGGTCATTGTTTTCGACGCGGTTGTACCATTCGACAACACGTCCCTTGGCGATGTTCATCACGCCGTCAGCCATCCGAATTCGCCTTTCTTATCGCGGAATTTTTGGCGCGGTGGGGCCGAAGCCCCACCGACTTATTGCGCATCAGGACACCGGCGTCCGGTGCGCGTGCCCTTTCAGAGCCCAAACCCCGACTGGCCCGCCGGAGGTCAGCCCGGTCGGGGTCAGCGTTACGCGGATGAACCGACGGTCGCCCACGTAACTGAAGCGCACTGGCGCCAAGTCGCTCGTAGACATCGTCACCACGCCGGCGGACACCGTGTGCGCGCCGTCGCTGTCCACGTCGCTTGCCGCGACATTCGCGTAGCTCCCTGCACTGCCCGTGCCATCGTCGTCGGCATGTTCGAGCAGAACCGCGATTTGGGCTGCGCCTTCAGGGCTCGCACCCATCTCGGCAATGTCGCCGAAATCGACCATCACCTGGATCGACTCGAAGCCGCGCGTATCGACATCGCCCGTGTTCAACGCGCTCGACAAAATGGTCTGTGCCTGCAGCAGGCGAACAGGCAGAACGTCGGAATAGGTAGACCGTGTTGCCATGATCCTGTCCTCCTTAGCTGGTGGCCACCTTGATGGCCTTGTAGGATTCAAAGTTGACCACGTCGCCGCCGACCCGCTTCCGTGTGTCGAACAGCACGTGCGGCTTGGCGGTGAACGGATCGCGCAGCACCGAAACCCCAAGCCGGTCGACGATCGTGTAGGTCGCGTGGAAATTGCCGAACACGATCGGCAGCGCATTGGCCGCCACGTCGGGCATGTCCTCGGCCTCGATCACCGCATAGCCCAGCAACGAAGACGGCTGGCCCGCGGCGAGCGACGGCTGCCACAGATACCGCCCGTTGCTGTCCTTGAATTTGCGCACTTCGGTCAGCGTCGACCGGTTCATCATCCACACCGCGCCGGCGCGGTAGCCGGCTTTCAGCGCACCGACCGTGTCATAGAGCACATCGCCCGGATTGCTTGACGCGAAGTTCGACGCCGCGCCTGTGGCGACATAGCCAACGTTGCCCCACGACCAGCTCGCATCCGCAACCGCCGGATAATCGAGGTAGCCGCGCGGCTGTCCGACACCATTGCCGATCACGAACGCCGTGTTCTCGGTGCGCGCGAACTTGTCGGCGACCTTGCCGGCCAGCCACATCTCGATATCGATATGCGCGTCTTCAAGAATCTTCTGCGTCGCTTTCGGTTGCGCGTGCAGCTCATGCACCGGGATCCGCGCGGTCGCCACATCGGGCGTCGCGGTTTCCAACCGGGTCTCGGTCTCGCCGACCCATTGCGCCGCCGCCTGGTCCTTGTCGACGACGATTTCCAGCGCGTCGCTGGTGACTTGCTCAATCGCCGCCACCTGGCGCACCGGCGAGGTGTCGAACACCGTTTCGACGATCCTGTTCGACGTCGTCGGCGTCACCCAGTAACCGCCTTCGGTTTGCGCGCCAACAGACAAGGCTTTGAACTCCGCCATCGCATTGCGGTGCCCGTCGCTCATGAACTCCGGACCGCGCCGCAAATAGGCTTTCAGGGCATCGCGATAGTCGCCGATCGCCCGCAGATCCACTTCCGACTCTTCGACCGGCCTGTCGCGCACCGTCGAAAGCCAATCGCAGGCGGCCTTCACAGCGTCGCCGCCATCCTGCGGTCGCCCGACGCCGGGCCGGCTTAGAAAAGTTTCGATGCCTTGCAAACGATTGTCGATCCGCGCGACCTTCTGTTCGGTCAAGACGTCGGCCGATCCCTTTTTCTCGATTTCCGTAAGGCGTTCGTCATTCGCCGCCTTATAGGCTTCGAAGGCGCTCAGCGCGGCCTCCGTCGCCGCCTTGACCTCGGTCAAAGCGCTTGGCTGTCCTGCCATGTGGCTTAATCTCCGTTTGGGTTGAACGATCAGCTCGGCCTGACGCGTCCCAAGCGCGCAGCGCGCGCATGCGTCGTAGCGAGCCATTCATCCAGCCCGTCCTCGTCCCGAGGCTCCGAACCGGTTTTGAAGCCGCCGCCGGCAATCGCCTTGGCGGCGGCGCGCGAGAAACCGCCTGCTTCGCGCAGGAATTTCTCGAAATCGCGGATGGTCATGTCTTCCGCCTTCACTGCCTGCACCCGCGCGGCGGGGTTGGCGGCAAAGGTGACCAGCGAAATCTCTAACAGCTCGATTTCCTCAAGCCGCCGAACATTCCGCTCTTGGTCGAAACTGTCCTTGAGCGTCCGAAACCCGATCGACAGCTCGTCGATGGCGCCGGCTTTCAGCATCTTGTGCACGTCGAGCCCAAGCGTCGTATCGAGCAATTGCCCCTCTACGAATAACCCAGTCTCGTCTTCTCGGATCTCGCGGAACGTTCCGATCGGCATCCGGCTGTCATGCTGCCACAGCAGTTTCACGCGCCCCGCCCCGCGCCGCTTCAACGACCGCGCGAACGCACCGGGCTCAATCGCGTCGCCGACCAGATCCACCTCACCGAACGTCGCGGCATGCCCGGTAAAACTCATCGCCCGCTCGGCCTTAATCTCCGCCTCAACCGTCAGCCGCTTCATCTCGCGAGCATCGGCAAGCACAGCTTCGATCATTTGGGAACCTCTACATTTCCGAGCAAGCTCGCATGAACACGCATTACGAGGACCAGTCATTGGCCTCAAAGCACAAACGAATAAGAAAGATTTATGGAGTTCTTAGCGCGGAACTGTCTCATGCCGCGAATTTAAACAGCCAAGCCCTCCGGCCATGACCTGTCCGCACAAAAGTGACACTAAATCAACTTCAATAGGGCCGAAAAATCGATCCGGCTAATCGTTACGACGGGCGTCTTTCTTTCGACTATGGTCGAACCAAGCTGCCCCTTGACGAACCCCGAGTTTATAACGGGTCAACGCCAATCGACGCCTACTTTCCGCTAATCGAATACGAGCCTCTAACGGAAGCGACATCTGCTCCACGCGAGAATCGTGATCCGGCTGATCAGGCGGCAGCTTGCGAACCATTGTCAGCCTCATCAAAGTTTAATGCGGCGACCAAATCTCGTGCTTGAATTTCCTGAGGCGCCATCAATTTCTGTGTCGCTTCCTCAAGCCGGTCCAACTCTTCCTCTGTCACAGCTCGACAACCGTCTGTCGTTATAATTCGCATCTCCAATGCCCGCCCGACACCCGGCGCCGCTTCCGACTGCCTTTTCGCACGATATACATTAAAGACAGTTTCGTTAACGCCGAGTGACCAATGCTGCGCTGAAGAAACCAAGCTCAATAAAGCATGACTCATTCCAGAACCAATCGCGTGATAACCGACGCGATCGTATGATGCCGCGACACCCGGATCAGTGATGCCAAATATATGCGCGCCGTTACCGTCAACTCCCGCGATGATCAACTCAACGCCAAAGTCCATGGTTTGAACCATATGATCGAGGTTCATGGCTACTTCCGCAGGAAAACTACGAATGAGACCTTGCTGGTAGAATTCGTCGATCGTTATGCCACGAGGTAGAAAAACCTGTTCCTCGATGCGCTTCTTTCTAAGCGCCGAGTACGCATCCTTGATCTGCTCAGCAATTTGGCCCACTTGTGGATTCTGTAGTTGGGCCGAGATACCGTGTGCCGCGCTAAATAATTCACCTGTCGGCAAAGCATCGCCCGAACTCAGTCCAACACAAGACCGTCCAAGAACATCGATCTTGGCGTCTGGATGGTCGAACTCAAGACTCAGAAAATGTGCACTCAGCATCCGATCGGATGCAGCAACAATGGCCGACTTATCTGCGGCCGTCGCGGCCACGCAAATAGTCATATCACTTTTCCCTTGAAGACCAACGTGCCTTGGCAGCTTTTCTAGCGATTCGGCTTCGTTCTTCAGAGGACAAGCTTTGGGCGCGAGCTCGACCGCCTTTTTGTCCGCCTAGTCGCCCAAGAGCAACCGCTGCGGGATTTTTCCGTTCCGTTCCTGGTTTTGAACCTTTATTCATAGCTGCTTCGCTTGTGGTAGGGGGCAACGAGCGAAATCTGCGCCAACACCTTCTTGTCCGATCAAGCACGGTGGTTTGATGCTTTCGCGACGCGGATTCGGCCATACATATACTATTGCATGACCGCTCAAGCAATCCCCCTTGTCATAATAACCGCTAAAAAATCACGGAATTCGGTACCAGCCCCAGCGATCGAACAATGTGTCGTTTGTGCGTCCACCCGTGGCCGCATCAAAGTCTGGTTTCCGAAGCACATTATGACCATTCGCGAGCGTGTTTGGTTGGTTCGCTTGCCTTGATCTCCGCCTCAACCGTCAGCCGCTTGATCTCGCGGGATTGCATTTCAACAGCCTCAGGCATGTGGCGTCTCCGTAGCGGCGTCCTTCGTCTTCGACAAAGGCCGAAGCTTGCCCGGCACCAGCGGCGTGTCGCCACCGTCGATTTCGCTCAAGCCCACGTCGGCGCGCGCTTCGTTGATGGTCATCACGCCCGATTGCACGAAGCCGACATTCTTTTCCATTTGCGCGCGCTTACGGCCCGCTAGTGCTGGGATTGCGTCCACGTCATATTTGAGCCGAAGGCCGTCGCCGAACGCCGGCACCAGCCACTCATTCAGGTCCGACTCAAAGCGATGCAGGATCGGCAGCACCGCCTCCTCGTACATGGAAAGCCGCGCTTGCTCGAAATTCGCGAAGGTGAGCGAGCCTTCGACATTCACCAATTGCGGCGGGATGTCGTAAGCCATGGCGATTTCGCCCGCGCTCATATTTTTGAGCGCCGCCCAGTCCATGTCGCCCGGCGACAGGCCCATCTGCGTCCAATTGAAATCGCCTTCGAGGAGCAGAATACGCCCGGCATTGTCCGGGCCCTTCAGCTTGGCATCGAGATCCTGTTTCAAGATCGACCGTTGCTCGTCCGTGAGCGGTACAAGCTGCCCCGACTCATCCTGCGGCTTGAACACCACCGCGCCCGACGGCCGCCCACTGTTTTGGAGCAGGGCCAAATTGTGCCGGTTTGCGGCATTGTGCTGATCGGTGCCCCACGCCGCCGCCTGCAGTGGCGACTGACCGTAATGATCGTCCAACGGGTGCCAGGTTTTGAAATGCTTGACCGTCGAAGCGCCCGTGCGTGCATCGACCGGATAGCGCGTCTGCACGCGCCCCTCGACCATATATTCGTAGGCCTCGGGAATCTCGCGCCCCGACGCGCTGATCCGCACCCGGTCGGGCCTCAGCGGCCACAATTCGCGCGGCGGCAGACCTGCCGGTCCGAGCTTCACCAAGAAGCCGTTCCCCGCGAGCAGCCAGTAGGCGCTTAGAGCGGTAAACAGTTCCACCCGCCCTTTTGTCGGCGCCGGAGACTCGAGCAAATCGAGAAGCGGATGGTCGGTAATGCGTTCCGTTCCGCGAAACAGCATGAACGGCACCGCCGCGATGGCCTTGGACAGCAAGCGCACGCAGCGAAACACCACGACATTCTGCTGGTAGCCTTCCGCCGCCAGTGCTTCGTAGCGTTCGGGCAGCGTCCGAGGCTGTCCGAGCCCCGACACCGCGATCACCGGCGCGCTCTTCTCCTCGGCCCGCCACAAGGCGCGCCACGCGTTCGCAAAATTCATAGGCTAGCTAACCGAATAGACGGCGGAGCCGCCGGAGCGCAGAAGATCGGTGAGCGCCCACACCAGGGCATCGACACGGTCCGGCGAGCCGGCCATGTCGGGCGTGAATGTGCACATTTGATCCTCCAGATCCGGCATGGCCGCGCCGACATGTTTGACGCGGCCTTGTTCGTAGAGCGCCGCGATCGGTTCGGCGCGCGTCTGTTTGCCGCGGCTCGCCCGCACCGCCCGAAACCCGATGCCCGAATCGATGGTCCGCAACAGGCTCTGCACCAAGTCGCCGCCTTGATTGACTTCGGCGACGATCCTGTCCGCCTCGTGCGCGTGATAGAGCGACACCGCTTTGCGCGCCCAACCGTCCGGCGACGCCCGCAAGCTCGCGTCCTCAAGCACGTAGAAGAAGCCGTTCTCGCCGAGCCCTGCCGCGATGATCCCGGTCAGGTCCGCATCCGAGCCGCTGGTCACCGCAGGGTCGACTCCGATCACCACCCGCGTCAGCGCTGGTGTGGTCTCAACCCGATTGTCCTCGACCATTTGGCGCGACCAAAGGGCCCCCGGCACATCGTCGAGCAATTCGGCGTCAATTTCCTGGCGGCCGAGCCGCGTGCCCTGATATTTCGCGATGATCTGATCGAAGAACGCGCGCGGCAAATTCGCCCGGTTATCGTGAGTCGAGCCGCCGCTGATCACCGTATGCGCGCCCGCCATCACCTCGCGCAGAATGCGCACCGGCTTCGGCGTCGGCGTCACCACCGCGCGCGGCTGGTCGCCGAGCCTGAGACCGAACCGCGCCATGTCCCACGCCACCGGGTAGCGCCACGCCGCCAGTTCGTCGGCCCACAACGCATCATGCTGCGGCCCGCGCAAGCGTTCCGGTTCGTCCGCGCTATAGGTTGTCGCGATCACGCCGTTCGACCAGGTCAGCCGCCGTTTCGACGGCTCGTACAGTGGCCGGTTCCACGGCGGCGCAATGGAAAGAAGCCCCGACTCGCCTTCGATCATCACGTCGCGCGCATCGGCCGCCGTCGGCGCGATCAGCGCGATGCGTTTTGCGAAGCCACGTTCGGCCTGACCCCGAACCCATTCGGCACCGGTCCGCGTCTTGCCGAAGCCGCGCCCCGCCAGCACCAGCCAGACCGACCAGTCGCCATCGGGGGCAAGCTGTGCGGGCCGCGCCTTGCGCGTCCAATCCCAGTGTTCACGACGGTTTTGCCGGGCCAGCCTCGCGGCGTGCAACCTCTTGTTCAAGGCGCTGGATGTAGGCGTCGAGTTCGGCATCGGTCATGTCGTCGAGGGCGATGCGCGTTTTGACGTCCTGCCGCTCCACCGTTAGTCCGTGCAACTTCGCCTTGGCCATGATCGCTTGCACGGCTGAACTCGCCTGCCCAAACGCCATGCTCGCAATCCGCACCGCCTCCAGCTCCGCCGTCAAACTCTCGCGCGTAACCGGCTCAGCACCACCGCGTTCTGAGGCCGCCTTCTCCCGAAACAACTCATCGATCCGACCCGCGACCGCCGGCTTCACAAGCAACGCCTTCGCCGACCGGTTCACCGCCGCCGCCGACTTCCCCTCACTCTTATACGCCCGGCGATACGCCTCCGCCGCGTTGCCGGTGTCGACATAAGTCGCACAGAACGACGATTGGCCGGCGGTAAGGCGAACACCCATTTTTCGCGCCGGACATTTGTTATTAGTCAGATGGCCTCGTCCAATCCGGCAATCCGCTCGTCACGGTCCATCTCCCATTCCTGCCGTTCCAAATCGCGCGCGCGGGCGCGAACGGCGGTGGGATCGATTTGTGCGAGTTGGCAGACATCGTCGAAGTTCTGTGAGTTCCCAAGCAGCCAGGCGCGGGCGCCGCGGCGGGCGGGTTCGCCGACCTTGGGCCGCGCCCAAGCCGGGATTTCTTCATTGCCGAACGCCGTTGCGTCGAGGAAGGCCTGCCAGATCACCGCGCGCCATAGTCCGACGCAGCCGCCGTCGGCACCCGGTGCGACCGTGCGCCGGCCACCCTCGCCAGGCCCCGCGGCGTCGAGCCACGCGGTTTCCGCCAAATGGTTGCCAAGCCAACCATCGCCGCTCCACGCCGCTTCGCCCGGATCACGGGCAACGGCAATATCGTGAGCAATTGCGGGACTAGGATCGCGAGTGCTCGCGTCGAAATCGGGAAGGAGCACCGACGCCGGGTCGCGTCGGTGCGGCGCGCTGTCCATGGCCGTGATGTCCTGCTGAATTGAAAAAGGCGGCGCCCCTGTTTTCCGGGTGCACCACCACGTTTATTATTTTACGGACTTAACAGCCCTATGAAACCAAAAATACTGCCAATGTTTTCAATGGTTTACACACGGCCTAATTGCACACTAAACCAATCGCGAACTTGAACCCGAGCGCGCCATGCCAGTGGACATTCTTGTCGATGGTTTTCAAAGCAATACCATCGCACCGTCGGACCAGACATCCAGTCCGGTGACCGCCACGAAGCAAGGCAGAGAGCCATAACCAACATCACGTAGGAGATATTGCGGAACGCGTGAAATAACCGAACCGTGCCGCCCATCGCAATCACGCGACCTGACCGCACACTTTGGTCACCTCCGTGAAGCCGTTGTTGTCCGACGTCGCGCACGAGGACAGTCGATAGCTTGGGAATAGAATTCGCCAAAATGTGACTTCGTCCAATAACCTGCTAAGCAAGTCAGACATGGAACAAAATTTAGCCACGCAAAGATTGTTCGCTTTCATTAAAATAATTTTTTACTACAGTTCTATTTTGGCTTTTGTATATTATGCGACTTTCGTTTCCATAATTTATGTGCACGCAATCGTTGATGCTCCAAGTTATGGTGATATTTACAAGAGTTTATCTTTTATACTGGGTCTTACGATGTTCTATCTCCCATCCTTCATTTGCGTTTTCTTTTTGTTTTTGCACTTCGCGAAATTTGGACCGCTTTCCCATCGACGAAACACAATGGCGTCAATGGCAAGCACGATAGTCTTCGTTTTCTATGGCTTGATTAGTCATGGGCTTATGTTTGGGAACCACCTGTAAGGCAACCATGGCAAATGTCTGTTGCGACCGGGCAGAACGAAGCGTTCTGTTCGACGGTGTGGCGTAAGCGCTGCTCAGAGGCGGGACACCTAACCGCCCGCCCCAATCGCAGCCGGCGTGGGCCAGGTATACCTGAGTGCGGGCGCGGCGGTGCCGTCGGCGCCGGTGCGCGGCGCGCGTTCGGCCAGCATGCCGCCGAGTGACTCGTAGGTCGCGCGCGCCGGCGCATTGACGTCATAGACCCAGAGATACACCGGCACGTCGGGGGCGGTATCCACCAAGCGGCTGGCAATCGTCCGCATCAAACGCGTCGCTAGACCTTGTCGCTTGAACTTCGGCAGAACGTGCAAATTATCGATCCGGCTGCCCCAGTGCGGATCTTCGCGAATGAAAGCGCAGGCAAAACCGGCCAGTGCGTCGTCCGCCCAAGCGGCCACGGTGGGCGGTGCCGGCACTTCAGCAAAGCGCGCGCGCCACAAGCGCCGGCGTTCGTCTTCGATCGGACCGTCCAGATAAGCGTCGCTCAAGATACCCCGATAGGTCGCGCGCCAGCTTTCCGCATGGGCCAGCGCGATGGCATCGGCATCGGCTATGCCGGTCGCATCGCGAATGACGAAGTCTTCCGCCATCATCACATCCCCCAGCGCGTCTAGCGTGCCATAATGCGGTACGCGCCGTCGAGAAGTGGCGCACCCCACTGCGGAGCAGCGCCCTGATGGAAAGCATTTCGATTTCCCTTGAAGACATCTATATCCCGGCCCGCTTCCGCGACACGCTCGACGACGCGAAGGTCGAGGAAATCGCCAACAACATCATGGAATCCGGCCAGCAGATCCCGATCCAAGTCCGCGAAGGCAAAGGGCGCTACGTCCTCGTGAAAGGCTATGAACGCCTTGAGGCTGTCCGCGCATTGGGTGAACCGACCGTGGAAGCGCTGATCGTCCGCGCGCCTAGAAGCTGACGCGTGCAATCCACGCCCATGCACCGCGCGCAAGGCTGCTGCGCATTGTCGCCCCTAGGCTGAATCGATACCCTGATCCGAGGTGTGAGAAGGCGCGCGACAAGGGGCGAGGAGTCATGACGCAACCGGTCACGGGAACGCTTACCGAGCAACAGCGCAGCGACTGGGCGATCAACGGCTATATGCGGCTCGAAGGTGTGCTCAGCGCCGACGAGGTGGACTTCTTCAGCGGTCAGATTGACGGCATGCGCGGTCAACCGGGCTGGGAGCCCTCGGACTTGCCGATCGGCCACTACGGTTGGGTCGAGCAAAACGAGACCACCGATCCCGAAGCCTTCATGGACCGGCGCGACATTCTGCCCTACCACCAAGCGTTCATCGATTTGATCGACCGCCCCGAGGTCTTCGACCTGATCGTCGACATTATGGGTCCGCACATTCTGCTCAGCATGTCGCAAGCGATCGTGCGGGCGCCGAACCCGGGCTTCCCGGGCTTCACGCACACCGACGGCGGCGAAGCGCTGGCCCGCATCCGCGTGACCGAAACCAGCCGCCCGCTCGCTATGAAAGCGCTTTATTTGCTGACTGACGTAACGGAGCCGGACACCGGCAATTTCACCGTGTTCCCCGGCAGCCACATGCGGCCCTTCCCATTGGACGCGGACCCGCCGCTGTCGCCGAAGACCCCCGGCGCCGGTCAGCTGCACGGCGCC
>JANQOH010000294.1 GCA_028289725.1 Alphaproteobacteria bacterium | reverse complement strand
ACGGCGTTTCGATTCCATGGCATGCTACCGAGTATGCGCGCCATCATGCAGCTCCCCGAAATGCCGGAAAATGTGAGACCGGCGCCGACGCCGCCGGCGAGGAGCAGAAACCACGGAGAGACGAAAGCCGCCAATATGGCGCCCAGCACGACGAGCGACCCCGCCGTGATCTGAACTTGTCGCATGATGTCGATCGGCGCCTTTTTATTGACGTGAAGCGGCAAACCGGCCGCCTTCCAACCTTCGAGGCCGCCGTCCAGGTGATAGACCTCGCGAAAGCTCGTGGCCAACAGCTGCTCCGCCGCCATGCCGGTACGGTTTCCAGTGCGGCAGTGAAACACGCCGATTTTGCCATGGTCGCGTGCGAAATCGTCGGGATCAAATCCCGACAAGGGCATCAGGCGCGCGCCGGTGACGTGTTCGCGCGCAAACTCGCTCGTTTCGCGCACATCGATCAAGACTACGCGGTCCTGATCAATCCAGCTCTTGAGGGTGTTGGGGTCGATTTCCTTGAGCGTGCGGGATGACATGTAACCTCCTGTGGGGGTGGGCGCCGTTGCGTGCGCGGGCCCGTTTTCGTGATTAGGTTTCGCAATAGTGGCGGTACAGCACGCCGATGATTTCGGTGACCGCCGGGTCGGCGAGCCTGTAGTGGATGGTTTGTGCTTCTCGGCGTGTTGCCACCAATCCATCCGACCGGAGTCTGGCGAGATGTTGCGAGAGGGCCGATTGGCTCAGCCCGACCGCGTCCTGCAACGCGCCGACGGAGTGCTCGCCGCCATTCAATTGGCAAAGGACCATCAGCCGATGCGGGTTTGCGATGGCTTTCAGCAAGCGGCTCGCCGCGGCCGCGTTCGACATCATTTGGTCGATTTCGATATTTTGTATATTCATATTTACTAATTTAGCATTATCTAATATATTGTCAATGCCCGATCACGCGTTGTGCGGTTGCCGTCGAAACGGATAAAACGCACCAAACAAAAACAAAGACATCCAAGTCGGGACGTGACGCGAAGTTTGAGCGGGAGGTGGAGACCACCCATTCGATAAACGAGGTCCTGAAATGAACCCCGAAGTCACAGCCCTGTTTCACGCCGATACTTTCACGATCACCTACCTGGTTGCCGACCCCGAAAACAAACGCGCCGCGATCATCGACTCGGTGTTGGACTTTGACCCCAAGTCGGGCCGCACGACGACCGAAGCTGCCGATAAGTTGGTCAAACTCGTCGGCGAACAAGGGCTGACTGTCGACTGGATCTTGGAGACCCATGCGCATGCCGATCACTTGTCCGGCGCGGCGTATTTGAAGCGCAAGCTCGGCGCGGACGTTGGCATTGGCGCGCACATCACCGACATCCAAGGTGTGTTTAAGACCGTATTCAACCTCAACAGCGGATTCGAGCCCGACGGCTCTCAATTCGATCGGCTATTTGAGGATGGCGAAACCTTCGCAATCGGCGATCTGGAAGTGCGTGTGATGCACACCCCCGGTCATACGCCGGCCTGCGTGACTTACGTCATCGGCGATGCCGCGTTTGTCGGCGATACCTTGTTCATGCCGGATTTCGGCACGGCGCGGACGGATTTTCCGGGCGGCGACGCACGTGTCTTATTCCAATCCATCCACAAAGTGCTGTCGCTTCCAAAGGAAACGCGCCTGTTTATGTGCCATGACTATGCGCCGGGGGATCGCGACTATGCGTGGGAAACCACGGTCGCCGAGGAACGGGCGCAAAACATCCATGTTCATGACGGCATCACTGAGGATCAGTTCGTCGACATGCGAACCAGCCGGGACGCGACGCTCGACATGCCGCAGCTCATCCTGCCGTCGATCCAGGTGAACATTCGAGCCGGCCATCTTCCGGATCCTGAGGACAACGGCGTGGCGTATCTGAAACTGCCGCTGAATGCGCTTTGAAGAGCAATCGGCGGCAATGAGCCAGCAATCCGAAACCGTCGCCTTATTGCGTGATCCGGCGACGCACGGCAGCCAAGCGGTCGATGTCATCGAGACGCATGTCGCGTACGTTTTTCTGGTTGGCGATACCGTCTACAAACTCAAACGGGCGGTGAAATTTCCATTCCTGGATTTCACGACCGCCGAAGCACGTCGGGTCGCGTGCGAAAACGAAGTGCGGCTCAATCGCCGCACCGCCCCGAGTCTCTATCGCGGTGTAACCGCCGTGACCCGGCAGACCGATGGCGCATTGGTCCTTGGCGGCGATGGAGAAAGTATCGACTGGTTGGTCGAAATGAACCGGTTTGAACAGGCAAACTTGTTCGACCGATTGTCGGAGGCGGATCGTCTTGACGATCCGCTGCTGACGCGCCTCGCCGATGCGATTGCGCTGTTTCACGACGGTGCCGAAATCCGATCCGACAAAGGCGGGCGCGCCGGCCTCAAAACTGTGATCGACGGTAACATGGCGACGCTCCAGCGGGCATGCCCTGGTATTTTTCAAGCCTCGGAGCTTGCACGTTTGGAAGCGCTGTGGCGCGAGGCGCTCGACGATGTTGCCGACCTAGCCGAAACGCGTCGCGCGGGCGGGTTTGTCCGCTGGTGCCATGGCGATCTTCATCTGCGCAACATTTGTTTGCTCGATGGTGCGCCAACGTTGTTCGACAGCATCGAATTCAATGAAGACATTGCCTGCGTCGACGTGCTGTACGATCTGGCTTTCCTGCTGATGGATTTGCAGCACCGGCGGCGTCGTGATCAGGCCAATCTTGTCTTCAATCGCTACTTGGCGCGGACCGAGGACTATGCGGGCGTGGCGCTGTTGCCGCTGTTTCAATCCTTGCGCGCCGGTGTGCGCGCGATGGTGAGTGCCGTCGAGGCGCTAGAGGGGCAAGATGCGCTCAGGGCCGATGCGCGGGATTATTTGGCGCTCGCTTTCGCACTCCTCGAACCCGATCCGCCCGTTGCTGTCGCGATCGGTGGCCTATCCGGAACAGGAAAGTCGACTTTGGCACGTGCTCTTGCGCCACATATCGGTGGCGCGCCGGGCGCGGTGATCGTGCGCAGCGACATGGTTCGCAAGCACATGTTCAATGTTGAACCCGAGGGGCGGCTGGGCCCGGAAGCCTACGGCGAAACGGTTAGCGAAGAGGTTTACGCGCGCATGTTTTCGCTGGCGCGCGACTCCCTCGATGGCGGGTGCACAGTGATCGTGGACGCAGTGTTCGCGCGTCCGACACAGAGGGCCGCCGTCCAAGCAGTGGCGACCGACACGGCGGCGCCATTCACCGGCCTTTGGCTGGAGGCGGCGAAGGATGTTCTCATCCAACGTGTTGACGAACGCCTGGCGACGGCGGCGGACGCGTCCGATGCCACAGCGGAGGTCGTTGCCGCGCAACTCCAATATCAAATAGGTGAAATCGACTGGACCAAGCTTGATTCCAAGGGCGACCAGAAAGCGGTTCTTAAGGCAGCGACTGCTGCGATCGCACAAACAGCCCGAATTGATGCTTGATCCAAATCAGTGCGAGGCCGATCATTTCAACGTGTTCTGGCCGCGAAACGCGAGGCGGAAGCACGGCGATGGGTTGGGCAAGAATTCTGACATTGCTCGAGGGCCACGAGACGGACCGAAGTGTGGCTCTAACGGGGCTCGCGATCGGCAAGGCGTTTGACGCGGCGGTCGAAGGCCTCATCGTTTGCTCGGATCCGCGCGAAGCCGTACGGCTTGCGATCGACGGCATGTCGCCGGCCATGATTGAGAGCGTGATTGACGCGGCGCGCGACGACTCCGACCGGCGCACGGTTCAAGCACGCGATAGCTTCAAAGCGGCATGCGACGAAGCCGGACTGTCCGTGAGCGACGCATCCGGGAAAGGCGCGTGCGCAATTTGGCATGAAAATGTGGGACCGATCGCCGACGCCATCGCACATCATGGGCGGCTCAGCGATTTGGTGATCGTCAGTCATCCCGTCCGACGTGGCAGCGACGACGCCGATATTGCCGTCGAGACCGTCTTGTTCGAAACGCCGCGGCCGCTGCTCCTTGCCGGCGCGGACCCGCTAAGCCTTAAGGACCTGCGCGTATTGATCGCTTGGAACGGTGGTCGAGAGTCCGCTCTGGCCGTGAGCGCGGCGCTCCCTTTGTTGCAGCAGGCGAGCCATGTCACGGTGTTGGAGGTCAATGGCGAGGGTCTTCAGGGTCCAGACGGCAAAGCGGCTTGCGCCTATCTGGCGCGGCATGGCGTAAACGCCGCGCCGAAAGTCGTCACAGACGCCGAAAGACCTGTTCCCGAACTGGTTCTTGAGCACGCCCATCAGAACGACGCCGGGTTGCTCGTCATGGGCGCTTATGGTCACAGCCGACTTCGGGAATTGGTGCTCGGCGGTGTCACGCGGCGCATGCTGATCGACGCCGAATTGCCGGTTTTGATGGCCCACTAAATTTCCAAACGGACTCAATTGGAAGCGACGGACATGTCTCTGAAGACCATACGCCTCGAACTTGGCCGCACCCCGCGCTGGCCCGACGGCAATCCGGATTGCGGCTACGAATTCAAGGCGCCGCTAGACGATACCGGCCACATCAATGTCGAGGAATGGCGCGCGCATCGGAATGCAAGCACTGTTCGCCGCTTTTGGCAGGGTGAAGACGATGAAAACGGGCACCTGATCCATACCCGGCACGGGACCTGGGCCTTCTCCTATGCGCCGGGCGAGGAAGATGACACGCCGTTTTTCCGGTTCGAAAGCCACGCGTTCGTGCCCGGGGAATATGTCACCATCACCGAGCATGACGGTGAGCCTTATACGTTCCGCGTTGCGTCGGTGACCTAGCCGACGCGCCCCATCTAATCTGCTTGATCGAGCGCGTCGACGAGCGCTTGAAATGGAAGCAAGACGCAATCGTGCCGGCTCTTGTGATCGGCAACGGGCCGGAAGGCTTCGAGCGCCTGCCACGGCCCATCCGGCGCAGGGCCGCCATGTTTCAACATCGCGGTGACCGCGCCGGCGACTACTTTGAGGCTCGCAGCGTCGTGTCCTGGTGCGTGGGCGCCGATCAAGGTCGCTGAGGCGCGGCACAAAGCGCAGCCGCGTACTTTGTGGCCGAGCACGGATATGTCGGCGTTTTCAACAATCACATCGATCGTCACACGATCACCGCAGAGCGGGTTGTTGACCGTTGCGCTGGCCGTGGGCGCGTCGAGGCGTCCCTCGGTGCTGGTGTCGCGCGCGAGTTCAAGAATGCGTGCGTGATAAAGATCGGTATCCATCAGTCCGTCGTGATCTAAGCGAAGCGCGCCATCGCGTCGTCGAGGCCCTCGAAAAGCGCGTCGACATCGCTGTCGTCGTTATAGGGCATCAAGCTCGCACGCGTCGTGCCGACAATATCGCAATGATCCATCAACGGCTGGGCGCAATGGTGGCCGCCGCGCAAGGCGACGCCGTGATGGTCGAGGATGGTGCAGACATCGTGCGGATGAATGGTGTCGACCTCGAAGGAGATCACCGGCGCCCGACCCTGTGAGCCGAGGGGGCCGAGAACGCGGATACCGGGCCGCTCACGTAACCCGTCCAGGATACGGCCGGTTAGCCGATTGACATGGGCCGTCGCGGTTTCGAGGTCGAGCGCCATCGCCCACCGCACGGCGGCGCCGAGTCCAACGGCTTGCGCGATTGGCGGGGTTCCGGCCTCGAACTTGTGAGGTGTCGGCGCATAGGTTGTTTGCTCAACCGTCACCGTCCGGATCATTTCGCCACCGCCCATAAAGGGTGGCATTTCATCGAGAAGCTCGCGCCGAGCCCAAAGCGCGCCGATGCCGTTAGGCCCATACACTTTGTGGCCGGAAAATGCGTAGAAATCGATCCCCATACCTGCGACGTCGACCGGTCCGTGCGGCACGGCTTGGGCGCCATCGAGCAGCACCCGCGCGCCCACGTCGCGGGCCGCGGCAACGACGCGCGCGATATCGGTGACGGCGCCGGTGACGTTCGAAACATGGGCCAAGGCGATCAGTTTGGTCCGTCGCGTCACCACCTCATCGAGGCAGTCAAGGTCGATCCGGCCATCGTCGGTGACGGGTAGAACTTTTAGGACGACGCCACGCCGGTCGCGCAGCATTTGCCATGGCACGATGTTGGAGTGGTGCTCGAGCAACGAAAACACGATCTCGTCGCCCTCGGACAACAAGGCACCGAAGCTGTGCGCCGCAAGATTGATAGCGGACGTGGTCCCGCTGGTGAAGACCACCTCTTCGGGCGCGGCCGCGCCGATGTAGCGCGCGACGTCGGCCCGCGCGTTTTCGTAAGCGTCGGTGGCGCGTTCGGCCAAAGTGTGCACGCCGCGCAGTACGTTGGCGCGCGCCTGTGTTTCATGCGTGGTGACGGCGTCAATGACGGCTTGCGGCATCTGGCTGGTCGCCGCGTTGTCGAGATAGTGAAGCGGCTTGCCCCGCACCTGCGTAGACAAAATGGGGAACTCGGCGCGCAGCACCGCCATGTCGACAGTCACTAAGCGCTCCTTTGCCGTCGGTACGCCGCCAGCGCTGCCGGGGTGTCGATATCCGTCAGTATGGCGTCGTCCTCAACATCGACCTCACACACTGACTCGGCGAATTCGCCTATCAAATGGCGTGCGCCGACGTCGCCTGACACACTGGTCATTTGGTCGAAGAACTGCGCGCCCCACAACACCGGATTACCGCGCTTGCCTTGGCTGACGGGCACGCAAATGGCGCGGCCTTCGACCGGGTCGAACGCGGCGATGAGGCGGTCGAGCAGACCGGCGCTGACTTGCGGCATATCCCCAAGACAAACCAGTGCGCCATCGATCGCATCGTCGAGCACCGACAATCCTTGGCGAAGGCTCGTCGATAGACCGTCCGCATAGTCCGGATTTTCGACAAACGTGACGTCGAGTCCATCCAAGGCGCCGCGCACCATCTCCGCTTCGTGACCGGTGACGACAACGACGCGGTCGGCCTTTGAGGCGAGGGCAGCATCGACGATCCGGCGTACCATCGGCGCGCCGTCGATATCGGCGAGAAGCTTATTGGCGGCGCCCATGCGCCGTGACTGACCGGCGGCGAGCACCAGCGCGGCGATTTGCGGCGCACGTTTTGGCGTGGATTTCCGGTCGCGCGGTTGCGGCCGGCTGGCGATTTCTTTCAGCAATCCGCCGGCGCCCATGCGCATAATATC
>JANQOH010000291.1 GCA_028289725.1 Alphaproteobacteria bacterium | reverse complement strand
CCGATGCATACCGGACTGGTTTTGGATCCGTATGGCGATGCGATCCCGGAATATTACATCGAGCAGTTCGCGGTGAGCGATGACCGGGGCGACCTCGCGACGATGCATCTGACCGCCTCAATCGCGGCTGACCCCGTGTTCATGTTCGAGCTTCCGGACACGCAGCAAAGCGTTCGGATTAACGCTAAGGATACGGACGGCGGGATTTTCGAGTTCGATGATCGGCCGTCGGCAATGTAGCCTTTGCCCGACTGTCACCTTCCGCATTCGCGGCACGTAATCGGCCATGGGATATGTAAACGCGGACGGCATTAAGCTGTTCTACGTCGAGGCGCAGGGTGCATCGGTCAAGGCTGATGCGACACCGGTCATATTCGTGCACGAATTCGCCGGTGACCACCGAAGCTGGGAGCCACAACTCCGTTTTTTCTCGCGCCTACGCCGCGCCATCGCCTACAACGCGCGCGGCTATCCGCCGTCGGACGTGCCACCGGATCCCAGTTCGTACAGCCAAGAAATCGTGGCTGACGATATCGGGCTTGTTCTGGATGAATTGAACATTGAACAGGCACACGTCGTCGGGCTGTCCATGGGCGGTTTCGCCACGCTGCACTTCGGCCTGCGCCAACCCGAGCGGGCCCGATCCTTGGTCGTCGCGGGGTGCGGCTATGGCGCCGAGCGCACGTCGCGTCAGGCGTTTCTCAACGAGGTTGAGAGCATCGCCGCCGCGTACGACGCAGAAGGTTCTGCGGTGGTCGCGGAGAGTTATGGACGTGGCGCGACACGGGTCCAATTCGAGAACAAGGATCCGCGTGGCTGGCGCGAATTCATGAACCAATTGGCTGAGCACTCAGCGGTGGGTGCGGCGGCCACCATGCGCGGCTATTTGAAGACCCGCCCCTCGCTCTACGATCTGGAGGATCAGTTGCGCGCGCTCACCGTCCCGACTCTTGTGGTGACGGGGGATGAGGACGAACCCTGCTTGGAGCCAGACTTGTACCTAAAGCGCACAATTCCGAGCGCCGGTCTTTGGGTAATACCGCGCGGTGGCCATACGATTAATCTCGAAGAACCGGAGGCATTTAACCGTGGCGTCGCCGAGTTTCATGCAGCCGTGGAAGCTGGCGCCTGGGGCATGCGAGATCCAAGGTCGCTGGGGAGCGCTTTGGCGTCAAAATCATGAGAAGATGTCTCCACTCCGAGACACTTCGTGGTCACAGAGCCATTTGCCATGTAATATCTATGTTAATAAGTAAAATAACTTAACGAAATTACTGTAATATATAAATTTATTTCGATTTCCACACATCTACCATATCAGTTGAAACTTGCCGTGGGACGCTTTCGCCTCATCATTGATTGGTAAACCGGGACCGATATGGGTCCGGAACGCACTTGTGTGGAATACGGCCTCTCGCGAGAACACGCGTCATATGGACAGCGAACAGGCATCAAATGGGAGTGGCACGCCGGCGACGTCGATCGTCGGTTCAGTCCTTCGCAATATCCGCGAGAGCGCACTCCGCCTCAGCCTAGAAGCGCGCGACTATTTCGGCACACATTGGCCGCCGGACCCCCGATTGACCGCGCTTGACGATCGCATGGTGATGAATCGCGAGATGCTGTTCATTTCCGCGCGTCTCTCGCAAGTCGTACTCTGGGCCTTGTCGCAGGACCCCGACGAGGATAGCGCCGACGCCGCGGCGGACGGTGAAAGCGGTCTGATCCCGCCTGCCGGTGATGACACCGAGTCGGCACCACCAGCGGACGTATCGGCGGAACCCTGGACCGTGGACCCGCTGCTCCTATCGTCAGTCGACAATACCGGCGAGCAGATCGCGTATCACCCGCGCTTCCAAGCATTACGTGAAGCGAGCCTGGCCTTGTACGAGCGTGTCAGCCGCTTGCACGAACAGGCGACTTTGGAAGTGACGGGCGGGCCCGCGCCGCGCCCTCAAGATCGTTGAATGTTCGGGCCGGCGCAAAGCCTGCCGCGCGCTCAGAAAAAGTACCCCAACTCCAGCTGAATCAGATCGTCATCGCGTACGGAATCGAGAACGTCGCGACGATCGACATCAGTAAAGAAGCGTATCTCAAGGGTCAGTTTGAAACTGTCGCCAAGCCGGCGGTTGGCTTCCACGCTCAGCAACCGCGTGCCATAGGTCAAGTCCTGAATCACGCCGGCCAGCAGATCGGTGTCCTGCGCGTCGTTGAGCGCGAGACGGGCACCGAGAAACACATCATTCTGAAATGCCGCATTGGCCTTGTTCAGCCGGCTGTCGCGAAGATACTCGGTGATCAGCCCCAAATCGGCATTCGATTCAAAAATACCGAACAGCGTGTACTCGTAACCGGCGGCAAACGCGTAGTAGTTCTGTTCCGTGCCGAGCCGGTTTCGTTGTCCTTGACGAAACAGTGCTTCAAGTTTCCACAGCCAAGCGCCGGTGGTGTATTGGATGTCCGTCCCGGTTTGGTTGATCAATTCGTAGCGTGGGGTCAGAACCAATTCGCCGGACGATCCGAATCCGAGTTCAAGCGTCGGTTCGCGACTGTTGCCGTAAAAATGGTAAACGCCGACATCCCAATCCCCGAAGGTATTGGCGTAGCGTACGGCGACATCCGGGTGCCAGCGTTCCGCGCCGGAATCGTAGACAGTCTGTTTTTCGTCAACGACAAGCGCATTCCGGATTCGCCCGGCGCGGCTCTGAAACGTGCGCTCGCGAAAATAAGGCAGATAAAAGAAATCGACGAAGCCCCAATCGCGAATCAAAGTGAGGTTCGCCATCGGTTGACCGAGTTTGTCTTCCAAGTCGATGTTTTCGATCGCATCGGTCTGGTTGATGATGTCCACAAGGTGAATCGACTCAGTCACGCCCCAGAACACCTTGCCGAAGCCCAGGCCTAGCTCCCAATCATCACCCACCGTACGAAAGAAGCCTTCGCGCAGGTCGGCGTGCGTGCGGTTACTATCAGCGCTGTCGACCCGCAGAAACGGCTGAACGGTTATGCTCGTATAGTCATCCCACTCGACATAGTACTCGGGCTCGATCGCCAACGAGGCGCTGTGCCGTTCCTGTCCGTCGAAACGCGGCGGATTTACGAACAAGCGCCCTTCCGCAATGACCGAACCGGTGAACTCTTGGACGACTGGGTCCGCCCAAAGCCATCCCCCATCCTCGTCCTCCGCCATTGCGGGCATAGGCGCCAAGGCTGCGACCACGGCGACAGCGCGCAACGCCGTTCGGGCGCGGCCCTGCAAGCGGGATTCCCAGGCAACAAGGAACCGAGACGAGCGGCCATTCATGGTGGCGTGATCCTTCCCCGCGTCAGCGTCGGAAAGGATCTATATCACTCGTTTGATTGAATCAAAACCATCCGCCAAGCGGTGTGCCCGAATGACGGGCAAATCGACCGATTGCGGCATCTCGGCAACACTCACAATTACCGCCGGACCGATTCACGCACCGACCGCGCCGACTTGGAATTTGTTTTTGAGCATCAAAGGGGTGCCGCCGCACCGGGGTCGGAAGGCCAAGGTGCGGCGGCGTAATCCAGGCGAAAACTGCCGTCTGGATTTGGGGCACTTAAAGGGAAGCAAACTCCGTGCCAATTTGAGACCGCACCCACAAATAGGACTCGTGGAAATCGTGATGCGCAGGCGCAACAACCAACAATTGAGCCATTCGGCACGGCACCCGAATGACCAGTCGCGGCCATTTGGTGCCTTCTCAACCGAGATATATCTGGTTTACCCGAAACAATTTTCGCAAATTGAAATGCAAAATGCGAAATTTTTATTGCATTTTGCACTGGCGATCATTCCGAGGATCGGCACAGAGACAACGAGTCACGAAACTTTACACGCCCGGCCAATTCGAATGCTCGACCATTCGTGTGGATAGCGGCAACAGCCTTATGACGCTGGGTCTTCCGGATGCGGCCGAAAGTGGGTGGCGCTGTAACCGCCATCGACGACCAGCGTGTGTCCCGTGACATAAGCTGCATCGGCCGAGCACAAAAAGGCGATGGCCGCCGCGATCTCCTCCGGCTGCCCGACACGTCCCAACGGTGTCCCACCCACCAAGGTGTCGGAAAACCATGCGTTGCTCGCCAAACGGTTCTTGGTCAACGCGGTTTCGATGATCCCCGGTGCGACGGCATTGACGCGAATACCGTCAAGGCCGTAGTCCGCCGCCATGTTGCGGGTGAGCCCGATTACCGCCGCCTTGGTTGCGGAGTATGCCGAGCTGCCCCGAAATCCCGTGATCCCAAATATCGAAGCGAGATTGACGATCGAACCGCCCTGCCCGGCCGCACGCATGGCCAAAACGGTCGCGCGCGATAAACGAAACAAGGCGCGCAAATTCACCTCGAGAAATCCGTCCAAATTCTTGTCATCGGACAAATGCGCCGGCCGCGAATCGCCAATTCCGGCATTGTTGATGAGAATACGTGGCGCGCCCAGTTCGGTCTCACACCGTTGAACAATTTCGTCTGGCGTCGCCTCACCGGTCACATCAGCATGCATGGTCAGGATGCGTCCGGGACCATTCCCGCGCTTTGCCGTCTCAACAACGCCTGGTTCATCACGGTCAACGGCCAAAACGTCCGCGCCGTCGCGCGCGAGCATTAACGCGGTTTCCCGGCCGATGCCCGAACCCGCGCCGGTCACAATGGCCGCTTGTTGATCAAACCGTTCCGTCATTGGTGGCCCCCTTTAGCACTGCGACGCCGTAGCATAGTAGCGGGCACGCGCGGGCGTGGGCCAGTACCGGGATGCATTGGGAATCGAGGCCGACGGTCAGCGCACGCCTGTTAGTCAGCTGGCTCGTGCCCGGGGCGCGGCGGGATTGGCTATACTCGGCTCAAACAGGTGCCGGGAGGGAAGGATGCATTTCGGATACTTCGGACTGATGGGATACCGCGAGCGCGGCACGCCGCCGCAACAGGTTTTTGCCGAGCACATCGAACAAGTCCGCCATGCTGACGAACTCGGTTTCGAAATCGCGTGGTTCGCCGAGCATCATTTTTCCAATTACTGCATCTGTCCTTCGCCGCTGCTCATGGCGGCACGCTGCGCCGGTGAGACGAAGCGCATCAAACTGGGTCCGGCCGTGGTGGTGACGCCACTCTATCAACCGGCACGCTTGCTGGCCGAAATCGGCATGGTGGATTGCGTGTCCAACGGCCGGTTGGTTTTGGGCGTCGGCAGCGGTTATCAACCCTATGAGTTTGAGCGCTTCGGCCAGGACCTCATGCAATCCCGTCCGATGCTCGAGGAATTCCTCGAAATGCTCGACCTCGCCTTCGCCGAAGAAACCTTCGCGTATGACGGTGAACAATATCAGTTGCCGAGCACCCACATCAGTGCGCGCCCGGTCAATGGCATCCCGGAAATCTGGGTCGCGGGCGACAATGAATTCGGTCACCGCTTGTGCGCGCGGCGCGGCCACGTGCCGATGTTCACCGGACGCTGGTGGGGCGCGGCGTATCAGAAAGAGGTGCGCGACCGCATCGCCGAAAGCTTCGTCGCCGAAGGCCGGGATCCCGAAACCATGCCGCTCGGCATTCAGCGTTTTATGTGCGTGACCGACAACCGTCGCGACGCCCTCGCCTATGTCGACAATGCGCGCCACCAAATGCGCCTCGCCTCCGCGCTTCGACGGCGCGCGGAAGTCATGGACGGCGGCATGATGATCGAGGAACCGATGGTCAACGAAATCCCGCTCGAGGAGATGGCGGAGAACCTCTTGGTTGGCGACTGCGAGACCATCGCCGAACGTTTGTGCGGCGAAATCCGCGCCGGACGGCCGTCACACATGATGTTCCATTTCCAGGTCGGCGGCTCGTCCCACAAACAGGCGCTCCAAACCATGGAAAAGCTGATGACCGACATCACGCCCCTTGTTGAGAAAGAGCTCGGCCCCCTCGCCGCCCTCGGTCCGCCCACACCAGCGGCCGCTGCCGCCGAATAGCCGAACCTATCCGATCGCCCCAATCAGTTTCGGGAACCACAGGATCAGCGTCGGGCTCGCGCTTGCCACGATGATGACGACGAGGTGGCTGATCAGGAACGGTGTCGATTCCTTGATCGCGGCCTCATACGGCACCTCGGCGATTTTCGAGGCGGTCATTAACGTCATGCCGACCGGCGGCGTTATGTTGCCGAGATTTAGCGCGAGCAACATGACAATGCCGAAGTGCAGCGGGTCGAAGCCGAGTGACACCATGGCGGGCGCCAACACCGGCGCGGCGACGACGACCGCCGGCAGTACATCGATGACCATGCCGAGCGCGATCAGCAATAGGTCGACGACTAGGATCTGAATCAGCGGATCGCTGCTGACGAATTTGATCGCTTCGGCGGCATCACGCGCGATTCCTGAGCGCGTGACGTACCAGCCGAGCACGGTCGAGGCGCCGAGCAAAAGGAACACGACGCCCGAAAAACTGACCGTGTTGACCAGCGCGTCCCAAATGTCGCGGCGGCTCAACGAGCGGTAAGCGAAGAGGCCGAGCGCGAAGGCATAGAGGGCGCCGAGCGCGCCCGCCTCGGTCAGCGTCGTGATGCCGCTCAAAATGCCGCCGATAATGATCACCGGGATGCCGAACGCCGGTAGCGTCGCCACACCCGTGATCAGGATACGCTTAAGTTGCACCGCTTGATGGCCGGCATAACCGCGCCGCCACGAAATCCAACCGCTGGCAACGAGCAACGCACCCGCCATCAAAAGGCCCGGCATGACGCCTGCCGCGAAGAGCTGCAATACGGAGACGTCGCGCAGCGTGGTGGCATAGACGATCATGATGACGCTCGGCGGAATGATCGGACCGATGATCGACGAGCAGGCCGTCACCGCGGCGCTATAGGCCGCGCCATAGCCTTCACGCTTCATGGCGGGAATGAGCGTCTTGCCGATCGCCACCGTATCGGTCACCGCCGCGCCTGTGATGCCGGCAAAGAACACGCTCACCGTGATGTTGACGTGACTGAGTGCGCCGGGCAGCCGGCCAAACAGACTGTTGGCGAAAGCAACCATGCGGTCGGTCAGACCCGACCGGTTCATCACTTCGGCCGCGAAAATGAAATACGGCACGGCGATCAGCACAAAGCCGGACACGCCAGCGTAGAAACGGTCGGCGACGATCTCCAAGAAATCAAACCCGCCCACCGACACGGCACCCGCGAGACCCGAAGCGATCATCACCAGCCCGATTGGCACGCCGACTAGGATAAGGATCAAGAAGACACTCACCGCCCAAGTCATGTGTCCGCCTCCCCGGTCCGATCAGAACCAAGCAGAGCCGCGCCATCCGCCAAATGGACGCACAGAATGAGGCCGGACACCGGCACCGAAGCGGTCACCCACTTGTGCGACACCTGGAGAAAGTCGGAAATCATGAATAATTGCGTCGATCCGGCGAAAAAGGCGTAGCCGAACCAGGCCAGCGCGACACCGAACAAACCGATCAGCGCCAAGCTGAGGTTCCGCGCCATCATGCGGGCAGCCGGGGGTGCGCGATCGAGCAACATACCCATGGCGATATGCTCGCCGCGCTTAAACGCCACCGTCAGACTCAGCATGGCAATCCACGGCACAAACAAGCGGGCCAACGAATAGCTCCACGTCAGCGCACTGCCGGTGATCGCCTGCGTCGCGATTCCCGCAATCGAGATCGTGAACATCACGACGATCAAGACCACGCACGCGATCAACACCGCCTGATTCAGGCGATCGCTTAGATGACGCAGACGCGGTATCCGCTCCAATCGAACAGTCTCATTACGGTTGCAGGTTTGGCGAGACGGCGCACCATACAACAATCATTTTTTCAATGTCATAACCATCAGACTGAGCGCGGCTTGCACGCGCCTTAGCCATCAACAAAACAGACTAAGCCCTGGCAGGCTCACATGAGGATTCGAAAGGCAGCCGATTTCGGTCGCCGCACGCCAATTTCAACCGCCAACAATCGCAATGGAAATTTTCGCGCGTTGATTGAATAATCCCGTCCGGTTGAACCATATTGAGGCGGCGCCGCATGCGATACCGTACGAACGTTTTCGCCACACGACACGTGCCAGAAACGAAGCGTGGCCACGCCAAGGCCACGACCGGGTTCGCTTGGCTAATGTCAGTGATGGTCGCGCTTTCGGCCTGTTCGACCGATCCAACCGGTCGCTCAGGCGACCTGAATGCCGTGCCGAGCGATGAAGAAGCCCAGGAGACTCAAGCAATCTCGCAAGGTTCGGTTCCGACCGAAGCCCAACGCGAATTTCTGTCTGATTTTGCCAAGAGGTTCACGTCATCAAGGGATCTACTGACTTTACCCAATTATGAAGACAAAAAAGAAGTCTCCGGAAGTTTGGGTAGTGGTCAAACGGCAGTTCTTCTTGAGTACATCGACAAAGAGCAGGATTTATCAAATTGGACAAAGATGATTACGATAATTACCAACCCCAAGTCACAGTTCAATGCGGGTGTTGGAAAATACTTTGAGGTCTATACAACAAGTTTCGCAAATTCATGCGCCGATATGACTGTTACTGTGCATCGAAACCGAATTCTAGATGAAATCCCGCATAAGGTCGGCTTCATTCAATGCCAAACTAAGGAAATGGTGCGACGAGCGACTCCTCAACTTGTGCTCCGACACGAAACATTGGCGATCAAAGTCGTCGAAGCGTCTCAGGCATACTACGTATTTCAATCGGCTTGGCACACGAACGACGCGCAACCAGATTTACCCCTCAATCCCGACGGATCGGTGAGGAACAAAGCCCTATACAATGAGCTAATTTCCGATGTTGAGCAGCCGGAAGTTTGTGTGTTTGAGAAACAGGGCACCGGGGTGGGCACAAAGTGTCTCAAAGGTGCCGAACTTAGTACCGGATATTTCGATTGAGGCCGGCTATTTCAGATAGGTGTCGGACCAACGAGCGGACTGCTCGCTGCCGACCCGGTCAACTTCGGCCCAAAAAGCGTCGACGTCAGCGGCGGGAATGCCGAAATCGCCGGTAATCCATTCCTTAAACGCAGGTTGGGTTACGTCGCGCATACGTGTGCGTTCCGCCTCGTCCAAGACGTGACACTCGTCGAAATTTTCACAACTCTGGGCCCAACCCAGAACACTCAGATGGGCGGCAATACCGTGCGCGATCGCGACGGCTTCGCGCGCCGCAGTCACGATCACGCGCTGGTGTTCCTCAGGCTGGTCACGGAGCCACGCATCGCTGATCATCCAGGACAGCGTGTTGTACACATGGCCGGTCCAGGTGGTGTAGTCGTTGACCTCCCACAATTTGAAGCCGACGCTGACTACCGGCGCGTTGAACTGGCCATCGGCGAGTCCCGTGGCGAGCGCCGTGGCGACCTCGCCCCACGGCAGCGGCGTCGCCGACGCACCGAGCGCGCGCATCGTCGCGATATGCGCGGGATTTTCTTCGACGCGAATATTCAGTCCGGCAAAATCGTCCACGGATTTGATCAAGCGCTCGTTATTGGTCATCGCGACGAAACCGCCGCCATCGTCGAGCGTACCGAGATAGCGCAAACCGGATGATTCGACGGTGCCCCGCATGAAATCGGCGAACCAAGGCGAATCGAAAAAGCCCCAGGCTTGGGCATACGTATCGAACAAAAACGGCGTCGCGACGATTTGGTAGCGCTTGTAGAACGACGACATCGCACCCGACGACAAGAGCACGGATTGTACAATGCGCCCGCTTTGTGCCTGTTTGCCGGTCTCAACCTCAGAGCCAAGCGCGCCCGCGCCAAAGATCTCGACTTCGATATCGCCGTTGGTGCCTTCTTCCACCAGCATCTTGAAGCGCTGGAGAGCCGGCGCGACATCATTATTCTCGAGGCTGTCGGGATATAAATGGGCAATCGTGAGTGTTTCCGCCGCGTACGCTGGAACCGACGCAAGCCCAAACCACATCAATATGGCCAAAATGCCAGTCCGAAGGCGCAAAATCGCCCAAATGCCGCGCAGGTTCATTGCCGTATCCCCCTTTTGGTTATGATCCACGGTAATACAGCGAATGGAAGATAGCGAGATCATGGAACTAGCGAGTGCTCCAGGTTCCGACGACACATTGCGGCGCTGGCTTGATCGCTTGCCAAAGGCTGAGCTGCATCTGCACCTCGAAGGCGCCATTCCATTGGACTCGCTTTGGCAGTTAATCGAGAAATATGGTGGCGACCCATCGGTGCCTGATCGCGCCGCCTTGCGCCAGCGTCTTACCTACGCCGATTTTCCCGCTTTCATCGATACCTGGATCTGGAAAAACGGCTTCCTGCGCGAATATGACGATTTCAGCTTTATCGCGGAAGCGACGGCACGCGATTTGGGCCGCCAGAACACCCGCTACGCTGAGGTGTTCTTTTCCCCCTCGCGATTTGCCGACCGGGGTCTCACGGCGCAAGGATTGGCGGAGGCGATCCGGCGCGGGCTCGACCGTGTGTCCACGACACAAGTTTGGCTGATCGCCGACCTGGTACGCGACCACGGGCCGGAACGCGCGGCGCGGACATTGGCGGAAGTCGCCGAAGTGGCGAACTGCGGTGTGGTCGGTATCGGCATGGGCGGCTCCGAACATCTCTGCCCGCCTGAGCCCTTCGCGCCAGTTTATGCCGAGGCTCACCGCCGTGGATTTCACACCGGCATTCACGCCGGCGAAGCCGCCGGGGCCGAAAGCGTACGCGGCGCCGTGGAGTCGTTGCCGCTGGATCGGATCGGCCATGCGACACGCGCCGAAGAAGATCCGGCGGTGCTCGATTTGCTGCTCGAGAAGGGCGTAGCAATC
>JANQOH010000280.1 GCA_028289725.1 Alphaproteobacteria bacterium | reverse complement strand
GTTTGCGGTGCGCGTAACCGGTTCGTCGGACCAACTGCCGAACCGATAGGCAAAGGCAGCGCCATAGTGATCGTCGGCGATGCGGCGTCCCGCTTCCGCGACCGCGGTTTTGATCGCGGCGACGGTGCGCTTGGTTTCCTCCGGCGTTTCGAAGCCCGCGACCCAGCCAGTGCCAAACCGTGCGGTGCGTTTGATTGCCGCTTCGCTGGAGCCGCCGAGCCACAGCGGAATGTTTTTTTGAACCGGCCGCGGCGCGATCGACGCGCCCTTGTACTGGTAAAATTCGCCGTCGAAATCGACCGTTTCTTCGCGCCATAGCCGCGCGATCAATTCCAACCCTTCATTGGTGCGCCGGCCGCGGCCTTTGCTGCCGATGCCCGTCGCTTGCCATTCGGGGCCGCGGATATTGCCGACGCCGAAGGCGGGAAGCAGCCGGCCCTCGCTCAGTACGTCGATCGTGGCGCATTGCTTGGCGAGCAGGAGCGGATCGCGCAAGCCCACCGAAGCGACGTTCATCCCGAACTTGATGCGTTGCGTCGCACCGGCGAGCGCCGCCATCGTGGCGATGCATTCGAGGATCGGGCGGCGCGAGATCAGCCGGTCGGTCTGCCAGATCGAGTCGACGCCGCCGTCCTCGCACAGCGCCACCCAGCGCCAAAAGGCCTTGGCGTCCGAAAACGGAAAATCAGCCAGCCCCAGCCCAACCGCGATCGACACGGCATATCTCCTCAAGCGTCAAGCGACGCGGGCATGGTGACTGCCCGCGCGGCAAGACGCAAAGGAAGATTCGGAAGGGTGGTTTGCGCTAGGCGTCGGCGGTATTGAAGTAGCGGATGCTTGGCGGGTTTTCGACGGCCGCCATCAACTGATCGACCAGACCGGTTTCCGCGCGCCAGCCCATATATTTTTCGTGGTTCTCCTTGGCTTCCCACACTTCGACAAGTACCAAGGTGTCGGGATCGTCTTGGTTTTGCAGCACGTCGACGCTGATGCAGCCTTCGTAGGCGCGGGTGTCCGGCAAAATCGATTTGAACACACCGACCATGGCATCGCCGGTTCCGGATTTTGCTTTGAGTTCGAGTAACACGGTAACGGCCATGGTTTCCTCCCCCGATGGCGTGTGATGGGCGGCATCGCCCGATGCCGCAGCGGACACAGGTCTAGCAACGAATTTTGCGTGCGCGCAACCCTGCGTCACGCGTTGGTGAATGCGTGAGTGGTCTTAGTCGAAGAAATACATCGAGCGGATTTCGATGCTCTCGCGCGGTGGCGTGTCCGCCGGCAGGTTCGGCGGCTGGAACGAGCCGTGCGCGGTCCAACGCGCGGTCCCGTCATCGAGCGAGTCGAAACATTTCAGGACTACAACCTCGTCGCGCTGCATATGCGGGAAATATTGCCAGCGCTGCGCCGGATTGTGGGCGACATGAAGAATGCGCCCGACGCGGCCGTCAGGATAATGGCGCTCGGAGACGATCATGTCTTCGTCATTGAGATCGCCCCAGCCGCAGATCATGAGCGGCGAGGTCTGCACCGGCCCGGTGATCGGGCGCCAGACGTTGATCGAGCCATAGCGCTTCTTTAGGCGCGCCTCAGCTTCGACCGGCGGCAGCAAATCGCGCACGCGCTGGGCGGCCGACTCGATCGTGAAATCATTGTGTACGATGGTCGCGGGGCCGCGGACGTTCTTATTGTCCTGCGCCGAGCGGTCGTCGATGCGCGGCGTGTGATCGAACACGACCACCTTGGCGCAGCCGGTGAGATCCTTAATCAGCGCTTCCATTTCCGGGTAGTAGTCGCGGCGCACGGCGTCATGGTCATAGAGATTTTCGACCGCGGTTTCGTGTTTGAGAAACAGATAGCCTTCACGATCGAGATCGAGGCTATCGGCGGTCGGGCGGCCGTTATGGATCAGAATTTCGCGCGCCTCGAAATCGCCCGTGCGGGCATCGGGGCCGCGGCCGGGCTGGGTCACTTTGGCGACCGGCGTATCGCTGTCCCGCAGCGTGAATTGCACCGGGGCGATGATCGAATCGAGCGTGGCTCCGTCGAGCGCGGTATCCATGGGGCACCTTCGAACCAGTCAAATGGGGGTTGGGCATCTTTTACCGGTTTTTCCGCGCGGGCCCAAGGTCAGGCGTATCTGGCTGCCATGCGTATGCCGGCGTCCAGGCGAATGATCTCACCGTTCAGCATTTGATTATCCACGATATGGCAGACAAATTTGGCGTATTCCTGCGGCCGTCCGAGGCGCTTGGGCGACAGGACGTCCGCCAGCATGCGCTCCGTCGCCGCCTCGTTGATCGCGCCATACATCGGGGTATCGAAGGCGCCCGGTGCGATGGTCACAACGCGAATATCGTGCTCGGCGAGCTCGCGGGCGAGCGGCAGGGTCATGCCGGCGACCGCCGCTTTCGATGCCGCGTAGGCCACCACGCCGAGATTGCCTTCGAGACCCGCAACCGACGCGGTGTTCACAATGACGCCGCGATCGCCGCTTTCGGTTGGCGCGAGATCCTTCATGCCCGCCGCGGCAAGCCGCACGCAATTGAAAGTGCCGGTGGTGTTGACGCGCAATATCTGCTCGAAGAGTTCGATCGAATGCAGGCCGGATTTCCGAAACAGACGCGCCATCGGGCCGATGCCGGCGCAGTTCACCAGAATGCGTGCGGCGCCATGCCTGGATTCCGCTTCTTCAAACGCGGTGATGGCGCTTGCCTCGTCGCCAACGTCGCAGTGCAGAAACACGCCGCCAATTTCTTCGGCGAGCGCAGCGCCGGCGTCTTCATTGACGTCAAACACCGCGACGCGGGCGCTCGCGCCGGCCAGCTCCCGGCACGTCGCCGCGCCAAGACCGGACGATCCGCCGGTCACGACCGCCGCAACGCCATCAATGTGCATAGGGTTCGCCTCCCCCGTCAGTGTGTGGCCGTACCGACGAACTAGTGACTTTCGAACGCCGCAATGACCGGCGCGTGCCAACTCTCGGCGAATGGCGCGCCGGTGACCAAAGAAACTGATTCGTCGTGCAACAATTCGTTGTGCACTTCCAGATTTCGATACCAGCCGAGAAGCGACCGCGATACCAAAATGTGGTCGGGCCGCAGACCGCGCCCGTGAAACAGCATGGACGCGCTGCTGCGCGGATCGCCGGCTGGTTTCAATAGCGCAAGGGCGCGGGCCGTGAGTTTTGGATTGCCGGTGTTGTCGGTATCCGCCCGCAAAATGTCGATCGCGACTTCGTCCGCCTCGGCGTTGAGGTCGCCGCAGACGGCAATCATCGCACTGGCGTCGGCGTCAAAAATCTGATCGATCACGAGGCGCGCTTCGAGCGCCTGGCCGTTGCGCTTAATGGCGGACAGAAACGCACCTTCCGCCCACGCTTCGGGGCGTGACCAGGAAAACGGTCCAATTTTTCGGCCGGGGATGAAACTGGCCAGGCGCGAGCGCAAGTGAAGGTTGAGCACGTGAAGCCGTCGATCGGGCGTGATCTCGACGGTCAGCCACTGAAGCGGCCGCTCCCACTCCACGCTTTGCGCTTTGACGGGGTCTTCCCCGGTTACCGGCTGATATTGCGCAGCCGGCACCAAATCGTGACGCAGTTGACGCTGCGCCGCGACCGGATAGCGACTCAACGTAACCAGATTGTGCTTGTCCATGATCTTGCCGCGCGCGCTGGAGGTCACGACGCGATGATAATCGGCGTACTCCGTGCCATCGAGAAGGCGATCCAAATGATCGAGATCGCGATGGCCGTCCGCATGTTCGCGTGCATTGACTTCCTGCAAGCACACAATGTCCGCGCGCAGCCGTTCAAGTTGCGGCCGAAGCAGGGCCGCGCGCTCGTCGAGGGTCAGTCCGTCCGCGCCGACATCATCGAGGTTTTCGAGATTGAAGGTCGCAAGCCGAAAGGCGCTGGTCATGGGCGTGTTGCCGAGTCAGGACCGCGGCGCAGCCCCCACCCTGACCCTCCCCCACAAGGGGGGAGGGGATTATTTGTGGTGCCGCGATTTGAGCCCTCCCCCTTGATGGGGGAGGGTTTGGGTGGGGGTGATGTTCGGTGTGGGATCAACGCTTCAGGAGCAGAGCGATAACGGTTCCTCATCCGTTATCCGGAATACCCTTCGCCGACCACCATGTCGAAGGTTCCAGCGGGTACGCCCTCGGCGCCGGTGCCGTCGAAGTTGATGACCACACGTTGACGTTCCTCAGCGGGTATGGCGTTGAGAATGCGGTCCTGGCCGTTGAGTTCGTCGCCGGCGAAATACATTTGGGTGATCAGAAAAGGCGCGCTGACCGGCGTCACTTTAAAATGGATATGCGGCGGTCGCCACCAGGCGTTGCTGACCGCATAGGCGCCGGGCCGGATCGTCAGGAAACGGAAGCCGCCGCGCGCATCGGTATAGAGCCGCGCGAAGCCTTGAAAATTTGGATCGACCGGCGCCGGGTTGTTTTCGTCGCGCGGATGTTGATAGCGGCCGGCGGCGTTGGCCTGCCAAACCTCGACCAGGGCGGATACCAAGGGGCGGCATTTTTCGTCGACGACCCGGCCCGAAACCTCGATGACATCGCCGAGCGCGCGACCGGTGGCACCACGGACCATCGTCAAATCGGCATCGGTCTCTCGTATTTTGACCGGAAAGAACGGCCCTTCGGGACCCGCCGGCGTAAACGCGCAGCTTGCCGCCCGCGCCGCCGGCGCCACCGTCATGGCCGCGGCCGCCGTGAGCGCGCCGACCACTTTGCGCCGTGAATATCCTGTCATGATGTCCACCCTGTCTGACACTGCCGGATCGTTTCCCACCATCATCCCACGACCGGCCGCTTGCTTAAAGCGTCACGCCGGATAGGATCGCCGCATGAGCAGCTCAGATTTTGATCCACGTTTGGTGTACTTGTCGCCGAAAGACAATATTTGCGTCGTCGCGCAGAGGCTTGAGGCGGGGGCGCGCGTGTTGGTCGCCGGCGAGACGATCGAGGTGGCGTCGACTTTGCCAATCGGCCACAAGATCGCCGTGCGCGCGATCGCAAAAGGTGAAACCGTGTTGAAGTATGGCGCGCCCATTGGCTCGACGACCGCGCCGGTGGCGCGCGGCGAACATGTGCACACCCAAAACCTTCAAAGCGATTACATTCCGACCTATGAGCGGGATGGCGACGGCGCGTTTCAGGGCTAGGCAGGTGTATTGATGACCCAAACAATGACCGGTTATTTGCGTAACGATGGCCGCAAGGGCATCCGCAATGTGGTGGTGATCGCTTATTTGGTCGAATGCGCGCATCACGTCGCCCGCGAGATTTCGTTTGCCTATCGCGACAAGGATGTCCACGTGATCGGCTTTCCGGGCTGTTACCCCAACGGCTACGCGCTACGCATGATGGAAAGCCTGTGCACGCACCAGAATGTCGGTGCGGCGCTTTTGTTGTCGCTGGGCTGCGAGGGCTTCAATCGCACGGGCCTGGCTGCGACCATCGCGAAATCGGGACGGCCGGTCGAGACACTTGTGATCCAACAAAATGGCGGCACGGCGAAGACCATCGCCGCGGGAATTGAATGGGTCGGCCAGGCGCTCGAACAAATTGACGGTGTGACGCGCACGGAGATCGAACCGAGCGAATTGGTCGTCGGAACGATTTGCGGCGGGTCGGACGCGACCAGCGGTATCACCGCCAATCCCGCCATGGGCCGCGCCTTCGACTTACTGATCGCCGACGGTGGCGCTGGCATATTCGAGGAAACCGGAGAATTAATAGGCTGCGAAGGCTATATGGCCGATCGCGCCGCGACGCCTGAGTTGGCGGCGGAAATCGAGGCCTGCATGGACAAAACCGTGCGCTACTACGCCACCATGGGCCATGCCAGCATCTCGCCGGGCAACTCCGAAGGCGGGCTGACGACCATCGAGGAGAAGTCATTGGGCGCCTATGCCAAAAGCGGCGCGTCGGATATTGCCGGCCTCATCAAACCGGGCGACCGGCCGCCGACCGGCGGGCTCTATTTGCTCGACGTCATTCCGGACGGCGAGCCGCGTTTCGGCTTTCCGAACATCAACGACAATGCGGAGATCGCGGAACTCATCGCCTGCGGCTCGCACGTGGTGCTATTTTCGACCGGCCGCGGGTCTGTCGTCGGCTCGGCGATCGCGCCCGTGATCAAGGTCTGCGCGAACCCTGAAACCTATCGCAATCTCGCCGACGATATGGATGTCGATTCAGGACGTATATTGGAAGGCCGGGCGACGCTCGATGAGGTCGGCCAAGAAGTCTATGACCTGATCAAGAACGTCTCCAACGGCGCGCAGACCAAATCAGAAGCACTTGGCCACCGCGAGTTCATTCTGACTTACAAAAGCTTTGAGCCGATCGGCCCCTCGTGCCTACCGATGGCGTCGTAAGTGCTCTCGATCAGTGATCGTACCAATCCGGCGGATGCTTGACGTCTTCGGGCAGCCAGATCGTTTCATAGGTCTTCTGCAGTTCTTTTTCGCGCGCGATCTCGTCCGATTCACTTAGCTTGGCATATTTTGCTTCGGTCGGGCTGGTGTAACCGCCGAGGCTGAGATTGGGCGCCGACACCATGCGATCCAACACCTTGTCGCACTCCGGGCACCTGATCTCGGGCTTGTCATTCATGCCGTGCCGGACCTTATAGATCTTCATGCACGTGCATGGCTCGTGATTGTAGTGATAGGTGGGCATGGCCCCCTCCGTCCCATCGAGAGTCGTAGCTCGTCAAACAAAACAAAAAAAAGGATGGCCGAGCAAGGGCCCGGCCATCCCACTGTCATGTGTTCGGCTTAGCCGAAATCAACGACCGGAGCTTCACGGCCCTGGTCGTTCATGGCGGTCTCCAGACCCCACATGCGTGCCGCGTTGCCGCCGAGGATCTTCGCTTTGACCTCGTCGGTGAGCTGCGGATAGCCGTGTCCGTCGATCAGTTCGTCCGGAATACGGAACCGGCGAAACGCGTCGATCTGCCATTGCGGGTTGCCCCAGAGCAGCGAGTCGGTGCCCCACATCACATAGTCGGCCCCAAGATCGCGGACCAAGGTGCCCATCACATGGGCGCACTCGATCGGACGGCTGGTGACGGTCGCCGCGAAGGTCGAACCGATCTCGCAGTACAGGTTGTTCCGCTGCGGCTTGAAGCCCTTCAGCGCCGCCAGTTCGTTGTGGTACGGCCACGCGGAATGGAAGGCGATGAAGTTCAGGTCGAGGAAGTCGTCACACGCTTTATCGAAATCCTCGGCGTGAGCATAGCGGGCCATGAACTGGCCGAACGGAATGCCCTTATGGCAGCCGATGTTCTTGATGCCGAGCTCGCGGCACTTCTCCCAAATCGGGTACGCGCGCTCTTCATCATCGAACCACCAGCCTTTGGCCGGCGTGGAATCGAACGTGTACAGCTTCAGGCCTGATGCGCCGTAGTCCTTGACGAACATTTCGAGGCGATCGAGGGTTTCGCTGACACCCTGGTTCGGGGTCAGGCCGCCGGCCATCATGATCGTCCGTTCCGGATAGGCCTGCTTCACGCGCGCCTGATACTCCATCGGCACCATGTCGATTCCGCCATAGTCTTCGCGGAAGCCGAACGGATTGAACACCGCAACATCGGTCTCACTGCCATCGAGCAGCATCGAACCGAAGTTCTCGACGTTCATGTCGGAGGTCCCGTTCTCCATGCCGAACGCTTTGCCGAGACCGTCGAGAAGGTCGACGAACCACATGCCTTGCGTGGTGGTGTTGACACCTTCGATATAACCTTCGTCACGCGTGCACACATGGGTGTGCATGTCGATGACATAGCCGGTCTTGCCCCGGATCGAGCCCTGGACTTCCTCAAGCGCCGCATATTCACGGGCTTCAGCCTCGGACACGTCGAAGAAGCGCATGCCGGTGGCGGCGTTGACCGCGAGCATGGCGCCGGTGAAACCGAGCGCCGACTTGAAGAACTCGCGCCGCGGCAATTCGGATTTGTCGGACATTTCGTCCATCCGGGCGCGCACTTGGCCCGACATATTGCCGCTGCGGAAAAACGCGGTGCCCGGCTGGTACTTGTCCCAGGGGTTCACCTGGCCTTTCTCGAAGCTCTTAAAATGGTTTAGAAAATTTAGCTCCATGGATGTGCCTCCCTAAAGGTCACTCTTGTTATGGCGCGCCGCCCAGGCCGGCGACGCTTTGCCTGCAGGCGCAGGGATAGCCCCCTCTGCGCACCGAGATGGTGGCATTGTCTGGCAACAATTTTCTGGGTCCTGAAAGTGAACTGAGCCCGGCGCACAAGCCCTGGCCGCCGGCAATGCCGGCAAAGTACGCCGTTTTCCGCGGAGATCCTGACGTCATGGCCCTCAAGCATCGGCTCCGGTATCAGTCAACCGCCCCAAAACACCCTCTCAGTCATGAAAACGTTAGCAGATAACAATGACCTCGACGAGTCTGCTGATTGGCACTCTCAAGCGTTGAGCGCTACTAACTGCGCAAAATCGGCGCAGCACTCGTCTGACCTATTACTTGCGTGCTTCTTTTGCGTTTCGCTGCGAGCGGTGGACAGCGTTGATCGTCGAAATATTCGACTTGGCAATCCAGGCACTGAAGGCATTCGTTCATGTTGATCTTGCCGGACGGCGCGATCGCCCCAAGCGGGCATGATTTCTCGCAGATATGGCACGGATTGCCGCATTCCGGTCGGCGCTTGAGCCAATTGAACACATGAAAGCGTCCGCCGAACGCCAGCACGGCGCCGAGCGGGCACAAAAAGCGACAGAAGAAACGTTCGACGAACAGGCCCGCGCCCAGCAACAGGCCGGCATAGACAACGTATGGCCAGTCGCGGTTGAAATGCAGACTGATCGCCGTTTTAAACGGTTCGATTTCGGCGGCAATCGTTGCTGTGCTCATGGAATAGATGGATATGCCGATTAAGCCCATGGCAATGACATACTTCAAGAGCCAAAGACGCGATTGCGCGACAGGTGGCACCGCGAATTGCGGTATGGAGATAAGACGCGCCAGCTTGTTGAGCAGCTCCTGCAATGCGCCAAATGGGCACAACCAACCGCAAAACACACCCCGGCCCCAGAGGACGAGCGTCAGCAGCACGTACGCGCTCAAAATGACCATCAACGGGTCAAACAGGATCGAGCGCCAATCGACACTCGCGATCGCCAAATAGGCGTAATTGATAACGCTGAGAATCGTGAGTTGCGCACCGACGGTCCAGCCAAGCCAACCAACCGTGACCGCCAGCAGGAAAATGCGAATGGCCGCATGGAAACGGCGCGATTGCGTGAGCCGGTGCTGCAACAGCATGACCGCGGTTACCGTTGCGAGCAGTGCCAGCAAGCCGAGGATCGACCAGCGCTTCTCGACCCAAATCAATTGCCAATCTGTCAGCGTGCTCTCTCGCAATAGTCCAAAGCCCACATAGGTCAGCGGTTTGAGGCCGGCCTCCTCGAGCGCAAAGTCGTCGCCGAGCAGATATTGCGCCGGCACGCGATAGGGCAGGGTGAAGCCGACGGCGCGCGCGGTGTCTTCGGGCGCATCCTCGAACACCTGAAGCTCAAGGGTCCATGGCTGGACGGGATCGAAGCCGGAGTCGACCGGCATGCTGAACCGCCCGGCGTTGCGCAGCGCCGGGTACTCCTCGATCGCCAAGCGCCGCGCGCGATAGAAGTTTTCGGGCACGAGCGGCAACACGTTGCCGTTCTGCACAATCCGGGCGCGATCGAACACGGAGACCAGCCAAGGATTCTTAGGGATCCATTCATACGGCCCCGTCGAGGCGATGAAAATCTGGTGTTC
>JANQOH010000279.1 GCA_028289725.1 Alphaproteobacteria bacterium | reverse complement strand
AGATAGATCGGCAATGTTATTAGCAGGCCAAAAATCGAAATGACGGCCAGGAATGTCAGGCCGTCCAGTTCTGGCGGCTTGTACCGCAGCAAGACAGAGTAGAGCGCGTAGGCGAACGCGCCGGTCATCATCCATAGATCGCCGGATGTAAAGGCAAGGCCGCGAAGGACAGAAGCGTCGCCTCGGGTGAGGATAACCAGGGTGCCGACGAACGATATAACGAGGCCGACAGTGCGTCGCAGGCCGACCGGTTCATGGAACGCGACGATGGTCATGGCGATGACCATGATCGGCATCAACGTATTGATCAGCGACGCATTGATCGCGGTCGTGGTTTGGAAGGCGACATAGGCGAAGGCGTTGAAACAAGTCACGCCCAAGAAACCGAACGCCGTGAGAATCTTCCAGTTGCGCCGGACAACGGCCCAATGGGTGAACAACGCACGCCATACGAAAGGCAACATGATCAAGAGCGCCAGCACCCACCGCCAAAAATTGAGACCAAATGGCGGAAGTTCGTCCATCACGCTGCGACCCAGCACCACATTGCCGGACCAAAACAGCGCAACAAGACTCAACAATAAATACGATTGAAGTGCGGACCGGCGCGCGCGTTCCATTGGTCAGCGGCGCCGCGTCGCGACCAAGATACCGGTCACGCCGCCGCCGACAATTCACACCAAACGGGCGTGTGGTCGGAGGCCTTTTCCTTACCACGCGGCACGGTATCGATGTCACAAGCGCTCAGCCGATCGGCGGCCTGCGGCGACAGCAATAGATGATCGATGCGCAGACCACGGTCAGATTCGAAGGCGCGGCGCTGATAATCCCAGAAGCTATAGCGGCCGGTCTCCGCGTGTAGCGCCCGAAACGCCTCGGTGTATCCGAGATTGATCAGGGCACGAAACCGTTTGCGCGTATCCAACCGGTACAAGGCGTCGTCGCGCCAGCCTTCCGGATCGTAGACATCGCCGGGTGCGGGGATGACATTGTAGTCGCCGCCGAGCACAACGGGTTCCTCCGTACTGAGCAAAGACTCTGCATGAGTCCTCAGCCGATCCATCCAGGCGAGTTTGTACGGGTATTTCTCGCTATCGACGGGGTTGCCGTTCGGCAAATAGATCGACGCGACGCGCAGACCTTCGTCGCCGGCGTCCACCCAGGCTTCGACATAACGGGCCTGCTCGTCGTTATCGTCGCCTGGAAGCGTTTCCACGATATCTTCGAGCGGAAACTTCGAAAGGATCGCGACGCCGTTGTACGATTTTTGCCCAACAATGGCGCAGCTATAGCCGCGCTCTTCGATCTCAAGACGCGGGAACTTGTCGGCAACTGTCTTGATTTCTTGCAGCAGCGCCACGTCGGGCGCCGCCGTTTCCAACCATTCGAGAGTATTGGCGAGACGCGCCTTTATCGAATTCACGTTCCACGTAGCGATTTTCATAACCGCGCTCACAAAAACGAAAGGCCCGCCGGAGGGCGGACCCAAATCCTAACCGCCGCCGAGGCAGCGGTCACCTGTCACGATCTAGCCCAGCGCAAACGAAGTGCCGCAACCGCACGAGGCCGTGGCATTGGGGTTACTCACGGTGAACATGGATCCGTCGAGGCCTTCGTAAAAATCGATCTCGGAGCCTTGGAGCAGACTGACCGAGAGATCGTCGACCAGAATCACCGCGCCATCACGCTCGATGCGCAGATCCTCGGGAGCTTCTTTGTCATCGAAGGCGAAACTATATTGAAATCCGGAACAGCCGCCGCCGAGCACCGATACGCGCAGGAAAGTTGGCTCTTTTTCCTGTGCCATCAGATAGTTAACGCGCTTTGCCGCGCCTTCGGTCATCGACAAGCTATAATCCGCCGCCGACTTGGCTTTGATCTCTGACATTCGATACCTCGCGAGAGACACACTGTGGGAGCGCGCCTTAGCCCCTATTTTGGTCCAAGGTGGGGGCTTGTCAATGTCACAGCTCCCGAGTCAGGCATTCTATTTTCGCACACATTTTGGCCGCCCGCCCGTATCGCACCCGTTGATCGCGGCGCCAATTTGATGGCTACGGATCATCTATTGGGCACAACCCTACCTCTCGACGCGGAAATCGGCGCGCCAAGTCTTCATAACCGAAACACATCTATGATCGCCCAATACCGTCCTAATCCATTGAAGCGGTGCCTATGCGCCGTTACGGTCGCGCCATGACCAACGTCGCCCCTGCGCCGTTTGCGACGCGACCGGAGCAGAGCCGGGGCCGGCTGCACCCCGAGCCGGAAAGCCCGCCACGGACACCTTTTCAGCGCGACCGGGATCGAATCATCCATAGCGCGGCGTTCCGGCGGCTGGAGCACAAGACGCAGGTCTTCGTGCATCACGAGGGCGATCATTTTCGCAGCCGCCTCACGCACAGTCTTGAAGTTGCGCAGATCGCCCGGTCGGTGAGCCGGGAACTCGGCTTGAATGAAGATCTCGCCGAAGCGCTGGCGCTGGCACACGACCTTGGCCACACACCCTTTGGTCACGCGGGCGAAGATGCGCTGAATGACGCTATGGCGCCGTTCGGCGGCTTCAGTCACAACGCCCAAACCCTGCGCATCGTGACGGCGGTGGAAGGGCGGTACGCCGCGTTCGATGGTCTCAACCTCACCTGGGAGACGCTCGAAGGCGCCGTGAAGCACAATGGACCCATGGATCCCGCTACCTTGCCGGATACCGTTTCCGAGTACCTCACCCAGCATGACCTCGAGGTCGAGACCTATGCCGGACCCGAAGCGCAAATCGCGGCCTTGGCGGACGATATCGCCTACAACAATCATGATATTGACGACGCTCTGCGGGCTGACCTCTTCAGCGTCGAGGATTTGGATGCGGTGCCACTGGTGGGCCCGGTCTTTGGTGCCCTGCGCCAGGAACACCAGCACCTTGAGAAATCACGCCTGGTCCACGAAGCCGTGCGCCGCCTGATCAATGCCATGGTGACCGACCTGGTCGCCGAAACACGGGACCGCGTGGCGCGCCATAAGCCGCAGTCGGTCGAAGAAGTCCGGGCATTGGACAGACCAATCGCTTCGTTCTCCGACCAAATGATGGCGAACGATCGTAGCTTGAAAGATTTTCTGTACGCCAATATGTACCGGCACTATCGCGTCAACCGCATGGCGAGCAAGGCACGCCGTGTAGTGAGCGATTTGTTCGAATTGTTTCTCAATGAACCGCAGTGTTTGCCGACCAGCTGGTTTCGGCGGGCTGGCGCACCGGCATCAAATCAAACGGCACGCCTGGTCGCGGACTATATTGCAGGCATGACCGACCGCTATGCGCTCAAGGAACACGCGCGTCTCTTCGATGTAACGGCACAGATTTGACCGATATTTTCAAACAAATCACCGGCGAGTTGGCGTCTGTCCTCGCCGGTATGAGCAAAGAGAAAATCATTCCGGCCAAGTTGCCCACGCGTGGCGTGACGGTTGAGCCGCCGCGCGATCCGGCGCACGGCGACATGGCGACCAATGTCGCCATGGTGTTGGCGAAGCCGGCCGGTATGAAACCGCGCGACCTTGCCGAGGCGATCGCGGCGCGGCTTCGCGATCTCGCCAATGTCGATCAAGTCGACATTGCGGGGCCCGGTTTCATCAACCTTCGCCTCTCACCCGGTGTCTGGTCCGGCATCATTGAGGACATCGGCACGGCCGGGCCCAGTTATGGACGTAGCGAGGTCGGGCAAGGCCGCAAGGTCAATGTCGAGTATGTCTCCGCGAACCCGACCGGACCCATGCATGTCGGTCACAGCCGTGGCGCGGTATTTGGCGACGCGCTGGCGTCGTTGCTCGAACAAGTCGGCTATGACGTCACCCGCGAATATTACGTGAACGATGCCGGCGCTCAGGTCGAGGTGTTGGCACGCTCGACTTTTCTGCGCTACCGCGAAGCGCTCGGCGAAGACATTGGAACGATTCCGGAGGGTCTCTATCCGGGCGATTATCTCAAACCGGTTGGCGAGAGTTTGGCGAAGCGCGACGGCGCAAAATGGATGGACGCAGACGAGTCCGCCTGGTTGCCGATCTGCCGTGAAGCCGCACTGGACGGCATGATGGCCATGATCCGCGAGGATTTGGCCGCTCTCGGTATCGAGATGGATCAATTTTCTTCCGAGCGGGCCCTCGTTTCGGCCGGCAAAGTCGATCAAGTCCTCGCATTTCTGGAGGAACGCGGGCTGGTCTACACCGGCGTGCTCGAGCCGCCGAAAGGCAAGACGCCGGACGATTGGGAACCGCGGCCTCAAACACTCTTCAAGTCGACCGAATTTGGCGACGACGTCGACCGCCCACTCAAAAAATCCGATGGCAGTTGGACCTACTTCGCGTCGGATATCGCCTACCATCTCGACAAGTTCGAACGCGGTTTCGCCGACATGATCGACGTCTGGGGCGCGGATCACGGCGGCTACATCAAGCGCATGAAGGCCGCCGTCAAGGCCGTCTCGGAGGACGCGGCCGCGCTGGACGTGAAAGTGTGTCAGTTGGTCAACCTCCTGGACGGCGGCGAACCGGTAAAGATGTCCAAGCGCGCCGGCACGTTCGTCACCTTGCGTGACGTGGTCGATGCCGTGGGCAAGGACGTTGTCCGGTTCATCATGCTGACCCGGCGCAACGACGCACCGTTGGATTTCGACTACGCCAAGGTCACGGAAAAGTCGCGGGACAATCCCGTTTTCTATGTTCAGTACGCGCACGCACGCATCCGGTCCGTCGAGCGCAATGCGTCGAAAATTGACGCGCTAACGAAAGACGCGGACTTGGATGAACTCGCGCGTCTTGTGGACGAAGACGAACTTTCGTTGATCAAAATGTTGGCTAGTTGGCCGCGTTTGGTCGAATCCGCGGCCGAAGCCCATGAACCTCACCGCATAGCGTTCTATCTTTATGAACTGGCCTCCGCGTTCCACGCGTTGTGGAACCGGGGAAATGATGATCCAAGCATGCGATTTTTGCTGGATGATGACGCGTCGCTCTCGCGAGCAAGACTTTGTTTACTTCGCGCCGTCAAAATAGTGATCGCAAACGGCTTGGGCATTTTCGGCATCACGCCAGTGGAGGAGATGCGGTAAATGGCGCTTGCAATCGGCAGCGATGACAGCGAACACGATGCGCGAAACCGGCTCGGTCGGATAACGCTACTCTTGTTTCTTTTGGCCGTTGCACTTTTGGGTTTGGTTGTTCTTCGTGCCTACCAAGCGCGCACGACGGATTTCGCCTTCCAAGAGGTGCCTGTGCTGCAGGCGGAAAGCGGTCCCACACGCGAGCGCCCGGCGGAACCTGGCGGTTTGCAGGTGCCGCATCAGAATGCCGCCGTGTTCGAGAACATGGATGGGGGCGGCGCGACACGCGGCGTCGAACGTCTTTTGCCACCGCCGGAAGAGCCGCTGCCCAAACCGGTCGCCGTCGTGGTCCGCGACAAGCCCGCCGTTCCGGCACCGATCGCACAACCAGCGGGGAAACCGCAAACGATTGAAACGCCGACGACGGACAAGCTGGTCGGCGACACGCCGCCACCTGTGTCGGACGCGCTTGCTTCGCCCAATGAGCCGCCGATGCCGGGCGCACCGGCCGTCGATGTGGCAATGACCACGCCGATGCCGCCTTTGGCCAACCCCGCCGATGGCTTCCGTGTGCAACTCGGATCCTATCGCGAAGCCGCGAAGGCCGAGGAGGCGTGGCGCATGGCGATTGCGTCGGCGCCGAAACTGCTCACGCCGGTTAACCACTTTGTTTTCCAGGCTGACCTCGGCGCCGGCAAGGGCGTGTTTCACCGCTTGCAGGCCGGACCGTTGCCGAGCCGCGATAGCGCCGACAGCCTGTGCAATCAACTGAAGACGAAGAAGGTGGACTGCTACGTTGTCCCACCCTGAGCCACCGCGACCCGCGGCGGCCATCTTCGGCTGCTCCACCACCGAACTGACGGACGACGAACGACGCTTCTTTGAAGACGTCGACCCGCTCGGCTTTATTCTATTCGCCCGCAATGTGGCGGACCCGGACCAGGTCAAGGCGTTGGTCGATGCCATGCGGAGCTCCGTCGGACGAGCTGACGCACCGGTCTTGATCGATCAGGAGGGCGGTCGGGTCGCGCGTTTGCCGCCGCCCCATTGGCGCGAAGCGCCGCCGGCGCAAAGGTTTGGCGAACTTGCCGCCGCGGACCGTTTCGTTGCGGCGGAAGCGGCGGCCCTGAACAGCCGGTTAATCGCCGACGAGCTGCACGCCCTCGGCATAGATGTCGATTGCCTGCCGCTTCTCGATGTGCCGGCGCCTGACAGTCACGGCATTATTGGCGACCGCGCCTATGGCAACGAACCGGAGCTCGTCACCATGCTCGGCCGCGCGGCCTGCGGCGGCCTTTTGGCGGGCGGAGTTTTGCCGGTGATAAAGCACATCCCCGGGCACGGCCGCGCGCGCGTTGACAGCCACGAAAATTTGCCTGTCGTCGATACGCCCTTCGATGAATTGGCCAAGCGCGATTTCGAGCCCTTTAAGGCGCTCGCG
>JANQOH010000257.1 GCA_028289725.1 Alphaproteobacteria bacterium | reverse complement strand
CGAAATGCCGAAGCCGACGATCGCGGTGGTCCCAGGCGCCGCCGCGGGAGCCGGCCTATCGCTCGCGCTTGCCTGCGATATCCGGATTGCTTCGGAATCGGCCAAATTCACGACGGCGTTCGCGCGTGTCGGCTATTCCGGTGATTTCGGTGGCAGCTACTACCTCACCAAACTTGTCGGTACGGCGAAGGCGCGCGAGCTTTATTACACTGCGGATCTTCTTGATGCTGCCGCCGCGCACGCGCTTGGGATGGTCAACCGCGTCGTGCCGGACGAAGAACTCGAGGCCGCTGCGCGTGCGCTCGCCGACCAGTTTGCGGCCGGCCCGTCGATCACCTACGGCTACATGAAGCGCAACATGAATGCGGCCGAAAACGGCTCGCTCAAGGAATTGCTCGATCTGGAGGCATGGCACCACACGCGGTGCGGCATGACCGAGGATCACAAGGAGGCGGCGACGGCCTTTGTCGAAAAACGCGCGCCGGTTTTCAAAGGGCGGTAGCGCGCCCGACTATTGTGCCGCATTTGTTGGGCGCCAAGCGTGACTGATGGCGAGCGGATCGGCGGCGTTGTCGCGCGCTAAGCCCATCTCTGAAAGTCGCATTCGAATGAGCGCTAGGTGCTCGCGGCCCCAATAGATTTCTTTGTCGATCACGAAGGTTGGAACGCCAAACACGCCACGTTCTTCGGCCTCTGCGCGGATGCGGTCATGGTCTGCGCGGCCCACGCCTTCGGCATAATCGCGAAAGCCCGCCGTATCCGCACCCGCTTCTCTCAAAACTTTTTCCACTACAGCGATATCTTCAATATCGAGTTCGCGGCGCCAGAAGCGTTCATAAACAATGTCATTGAACGCGCGAACCACGCCTTGTTCCTTGGCGAACAGCAAGCCGAGGCCGGCGAGTGACGAGTCCCAAATTTTTTGGGTGCCGCGGATGGTCAGGCCACGCAAATTCGCGTAGCGGCGGACATCCATATAGGAATAGCGGACCCGCCGCCAATTGTGCGGCGTCCGGTTGTCCTCAATAATATTGCCTTGATCATCGACTTTGGCCGAGCCCAGATAATCGGGAATATCAAGCGTGTAGGGCATCCAGTTGAGAGAGACATCAAAGTCTCTCTCGAGGTCCCACGCGGGTTCGACCGCAAGGTACGCATACGGACTCTTGTAATCGATATAAAGGTCGATCTCTTTGGTCGGCATTGCGTCCCTCGTTGATCAGAGCAGGAAAACGCCTTTGCCGGTCGTCTGCGTGTCGAACAGCTTGTAGGCTTTCTCCGCCTGATCGAGCTTGTAGCGCTGGGTGAACAGCTTATCGACTTCGATGTTGCGGTCGGCGACGAATTCAGCGCAGTCGGCTTGCCCGGAGCGACTGAACGTCCAAGACGCGACGATGGTCAATTGTTTCCGCAGCATGTCCGAGCTGACATCGAGGGTGACTTTGTCGCCTTCGCCGACAAAGCAGACGGTACCCCAAACACGGGTGCCTTGAACCGCGGCCAGGCGCGCGGCCGGCACGCCGGAGCAATCGAGCGCCAGATCAACGCCTTTGCCGTGCGTGAGATCCTTGAGCGCGGCAACGGCATCATCGGCGCCGGGATCGATCGCCGCGTCGGCGCCGAAATCCTTCGCCATGTCCAGGCGTTCCTTGCCGATGTCAAGCGCGATCACGCGCGCACCCATGGCGGACGCAAGTTGCGTCGCGCTGAGCCCGACAGGGCCCTGGCCGAAGATCGCGATCGTGTCGCGGCCGGACAGGTTCATGCGGCGCAAGGCGCCAAACGCCGTGCCCGTGCCGCAGGAAATGGCGGCGCCCGTTTCGAATGACAGGGCGTCGGGCAGCGCGACCAGCGTGCTGGCGGGAACGTTGATGTAGTCGGCATGCCCGCCATGGCTGGTCGCGCCGTAGACCTTGATGCCGCTTTGACAGAGTTGCGACCAGCCGACGTCGCAATGCTCGCATTGGCCGCAGCCCTTGTAGTGATGCACCATGACACGATCGCCGACTTTGAAACCGAATTCGCCGGTTTCAGGGCCCATCGCCGCGACGACACCGCATGGTTCGTGACCGGCGATCACCGGACCGTCCACATCACCAAGCCCCAAGGATGCCGTGCCGCCATCGGCCGGCGCGCGGTAGAACTTAAGATCGCTGCCGCACATGCCGGAAGCTTTCATTTCGACGACGACTTCGCCGGCTTCGGGCGTTGGATCGTCGAAGTTCTGAATTTCGAGCTCGCGATCGCCAAGAAATACGACGCCCCGCATCCCTCATTCCTCCCGGTTACGCTTTGTTCTTGGATTGTCCAGATACGAGCTTTAGCACGCACTAAGGACGCCTGCCATGCCTCAAAAGCGATGCGGCTAAGCGCGTGCCGTGGGCCGCGAAGTGACGTCTTTCCACCAACGGTTTAAGTTCTTGAGTTCGTCTGGAATCTTGGTGCCGGTGTTCTTGCCGAGCAGCAGCGCGCATTGCAGCGTGATGTCCGCCACCGTGTAGTCATCTGTCGCGACAAATTCGCGGTCGGCGAGTTCGGTATCGAGCCACGTCATGCGGGCCACCGCTTTGTCACGACACACAGGGGCGTAATCTGGCACTTGAGGAAGCCGGTCTTTCCAGAACGCATTGCCATGACGGAAATGCTCGCTGATCGGCACGAGCAATTCGATCTCCATGCGGCGGTTCCACATTTCGACTTGCGCGCGTTCCAAGGGCGTGCGGCCGAGCATCGGCGGCGCGGGTTGCACGGCTTCTTCGAAATAGCGGCAGATTGCAACCGACTCCGTCAAGATCGTGCCGTCATCAAGTTCCAGCACGGGCAATGTTCCCATCGGGTTCATCGCCAGAAACTCAGGCGTTTTGTTTTCGTTTTTCATCATGTCGATCTCGACGATCGGCACTTCGATGCCTTTCTCGGCGAGAAATATCCGCACGCGTCTCGGGTTCATGCCCGCTGCGAGATTATAAAATTTCACGATGTTCTCCCTTGCTTTGCCTCGCCCGATCCTGCGTCCGTTTCGAGATCGGCCCGCAACCCCACCTTTCTCGAGCGGAACGCCGACTTAGCTTAGCAATCCGAGGACTTGCCACCATGCGTAATTCAGCGGGATTAGTACAACGAAGGTGATGAGCGCCAAGGCAATCGTGGCCCGCGCCAACTCCATCGCGCGGATGCCACCCAATTGGATGGCAAGCACCAATGGCGGCGCCTGATACGGCAAGATCACCGATGAAAAGCTAATCACTTGGGTCATGATCACGGTTTCGCGCTCGATGCCCGTGGCGCCCGACAACAGATCGGCGAGCGGCGTCATGACCGCCGGAATGCCGGGGAGGGTGGTGCCGAGTCCAACCAACATGCCGGTGCCGGCCAGAGCGTAGAAGTTTTGGAATTGATCGCCGGGTTGCAGGTTCATGGCGTCGATCAGGGCGAGACCGAGCCATTGGCCAAAGCCGCCATAAGCGGCCACAGCACCAAGGCTCACAATACCCGCTACATAAAAGAAGGAACTGTGATTGATCTTGTCCTCAAAAGCCCGGTATGGGACCAGCTTGAGTGCCGGCCAGAGGCATATGAGTCCGGCGCCTAGTCCGATCCAAGCGGGCGAAATGTGATGCCAGAAATCGGTCACCCAAAGCGTCACTGCGATGGCCAAGATGGTCGACAAGCGCTTTTCACCCTGGCTCATCGGCCTGTGTTCGCTTTGCGCCACGCGCTCCGGCGCGCGGTCGGGAAACAGCATGGCCACGACCGCGATGATGATCAGGGCTTTCAAGAGCCCGGTGATCGGGAAATGCGTCAGCCAATAGGTCCCGTAGCTAACCTTGAAGTCATACAGCGCTTCCGCGGCGCCGATCATGACCAGATTGGGGATGTTCGCCGGCAGAATTGAAAATGGCGGCACGAAGCAGCCAAGTGCGGTCGCAACGACGATCCCAGTACGGCCGCGTCTGCCGCGTGGATAGCCCAATTCATCCGCAAGCGACAGGGCGATCGGGATCAGGAGTGCGATGCGGCCCAGGCTCGACGGCAAAAGAAACGATATGGCCAGTGTCATCAGCACCAAACCTGTGATGACGCGCAAATAGCTGCCTTGCAGCAAGCCCGCCAAGCGCCGCGCGATGCGCGCGCCAAGGCCCGTGTGGTCCACCGCGACGCCCAGAATGATGCCGCCGAAAACGAGCCACAAGGCGGTCGAGTGAAAGCCGGAAAACACGATTTCGGCGGGCGCGACCGCGAGCAACATGGCGATGAGGAAGAACAAGAGCGCGGTCAGGTGGCCGGGCATCGCGCCCGTCGCATAGAGACCGATTGCGAATATTGTCACCGCACTGGTGTGAAGAAGCGGTCGCGTCTCAGCGGCTTCCGAAGCGAAACCGATCAGAACCAGGATGATAGCGGCGAGAGTGCTTGCCGCCGCGACAAATTGGGGCGCTCGCGCGGTCGAGAAAGCGGCGTTCACGCGGCTTTGCGTTTCCCGCCGAGCGCCTGCGCGACGCGACTATTGGGCCGTCGACCCAACGTGCCGAAGATCCACCAGGCTGTGTCGACAACAGCATCAAGGCCGACGCCGGTCTCCACCCCCATGCCGTTAAGCATGTACAGCACGTCCTCCGTCGCGACGTTGCCTTTCGCGCCTTTGGCATAAGGGCAGCCGCCAAGTCCGCCGACTGAACTATCGATCACCGAAACGCCCATTTCCAAAACGGCAAGAAGGTTGGCGAGCGCCTGGCCGTACGTGTCGTGGAAGTGCGCGGCCAGCCGCGTGATTGGCACGCGGGCGCTCACGGCCTCGATCATGGTCCGGGTTTTGAGCGGCGTGCCGTACCCCACTGTGTCGCCGAGTGAGATTTCGTAACAGCCCATGGCGTCGAGCGATGCGGCAACGTCGGCCACGCGTGCGGGATCAATGTCACCCTCATAAGGGCATCCGAGCACGCAAGAGATGTAGCCGCGAACGCGAATGTTGTGCGCTTTCGCGGCTTCTGCGATCGGCTCAATCCGCGTCAGGCTTTCGGCAATCGTGCAATTGGTGTTCTTCTGCGAGAACGCTTCGGACGCTGCGGTGAAGACGCAAACCGTATCGGCCCCCGCGGCCAGCGCGTCGTCGAACCCGCGCTTGTTTGGCGTCAGCACCGGATAGTGAACACCAGGCTTTCGATCGATGCCAGCCATCACGGCGGCATTGTCCGCCATTTGGGGGACCCATTTCGGCGACACAAAACTAGTCGCTTCGATCTCGCGCAGTCCGGCTCCCGCCAACTTGTCGATCAAAGCGATCTTGATCTCCGTCGGGATTTCGTCAGCCTCATTTTGCAAGCCGTCGCGTGCGCCGACTTCGAAAATCGACACCTTTTGCGGCAAGTTGCTTTCGCTGTGATCGCTCATGCGTTTCAGTCCGGTGTGACGAAATCGATCAGGGTTGCACCTTCATCGACCCAATCACCGACCGCGTAGATGAAGCGTTCGACTTGACCGTCCGCCGGCGCCGCGATCGTGTGTTCCATTTTCATCGCTTCGATGACAATCAGCGGCGTGCCACGGGAAACGGAAACGCCGTCCTTGGCCAAAATTTGTGTGACTTGTCCCGGCATCGGCGCGGTCAGGCGACCACCTTCGGATTCGCTGTCATCCTCGACCGAAAGCGGGTCGACCAAGCGCACCCGGTGCCGCAGCTCTTGGATCATGACATCGAGCGTTCCGCCACGCGTATCGGGTTGGAAGACGATTCCGGCGTTGATCGTAATGCCGCCGACCACAGCGCGCAGGCGGCCGTCCGAATCAAGCCGGCCCGAGACCTCGACATCGCCGTCCGGCAAGGTCAGCGTTATGCCACTTCGGCGCGCGCGGATCTCAATTGCGACGGTATTGTCACCGTCCAGAAACGTCATCGTCTCGTGGGCGTCATCGTGCAGACGCCAGCCATTGGAAGCGACCCAGGGCGAACTCGGGTCCGAGGTGCCAGCCGCCACCTCTGCCGCGCGCCGCCCTCGGTCGAGCAACAAATAGAGAGCGCCGGCCGCCAAGATGACGGCTTGAGCGGGGGCGGCCGGCGGCATCAATACATCCGCGTTTTGCTCGATAAAGCCTGTATCAAAATCGTCGGCGACAAAAGATGGATGACGCGCGATGGCGCCGAGCAAAGCAAGATTGGTCGTCGGGCCGACGATTTCAGTCTCGCCCAAGGCGCGAGACAATCGTTGGACCGCGGACGTTCGATCGGGCGCCCAAACCATCAGCTTGCCAATCATGGCATCGTAAAAGGGCGTTACCTCGTCGCCTGCCGCCACGCCGGTATCGACGCGTAGCGCGGTTGCCTGCCCGGGGATCGATGCCTCTGGCGAGATCGGCCAGCGGACATGGGTCAACGATCCGGTTGCCGGCAGAAAACCAGCGGCCGGGTCCTCGGCGTAGATACGCGCCTCGATCGCATGGCCGTTGAGGCTTATCTCCTCTTGAGACATTGGCAACGGTTCGCCAGCGGCAATACGAAGCTGCCATTCGACCAGGTCCACACCCGTCACCATTTCGGTCACGCCATGCTCCACCTGCAAGCGCGTGTTCATCTCCATGAAGTAATAATTGCCCGATGCATCGGCGATGAACTCGACCGTGCCGGCGCCGACATAACCGATCGCCTTCGCCGCGGCGGTCGCTGTTTCGCCAAGGGAATGCCGTTGCTCATCGGATAATTTCGCGGCCGGCGCTTCCTCAATGACTTTTTGGTGCCGCCGTTGAACCGAGCAATCCCGTTCGAACAGATGCACATTGTTGCCGCGGATATCGGCGAAAATTTGCACTTCGATGTGACGCGGTTTGGTAATCAGCTTTTCGATCAGCACGCGGTCGTCGCCAAACGCGGACTTGGCCTCGCGACGGGCTGACGCCACCGCGTCGGCAAAGTCCAACTCGCGGGCAACCTGGCGCATGCCGCGGCCGCCGCCACCGGCGACGGCTTTCACCAAGACCGGATAACCGACCTTTCGTGCCGCGCTGCTCAGCACCTTGATGTCGAGGTTCTCATCGTGATAGCCGGGCACCACGGGCACCCCGGCATCCGCCATGATCGCCTTCGCCTGATCCTTCGCGCCCATCAAACGAATGGCTTCCGCCGGTGGTCCGATGAAGGTGATGTCGGCGTTCGCGCAAGCCTCGGCGAACCCGGCGTTCTCGGACAAAAAGCCGTAGCCCGGATGAATGGCTTGGGCCCCGGCGTGGCGCGCAACCTCAATAATCGCGTCGCCGCGGAGATAGCTATCCGACGCGGGGGCCGGACCAATCGGATACGCTTCGTCTGCCAACCGCACATGACGGGCATTGGCATCGGCTTCCGAGTACACGGCGACGGTGCGCACGCCAAGCCGTTTCGCCGTGTCGATGACGCGACAGGCGATCTCGCCGCGATTGGCAATCAGGATCCGCTCGAACATCGGGCTAGACACTTGACCATTGAGTGCGGAAGAGGTGGGCCGGTGCGTTTTGATCGATCCGTCGGGTCATGGGGCTTACTTGTGGTGGCGACCGAGGTGTTCGCGAGAATAGCGCATGATTTCGTAGAAACCGAACAGCAGCAAAAGAACGCCGATCATGATCTGGATCGACGCCAGCACGCGAATTGAATCGCTGGCGGGCGTGACATCGCCATAGCCAACCGTGCTGACTGTGATCAGCGAGAAATAAATCGCGTCGACAAACGATATCTCTTCCGGCTGATTGTGCACCATGAAGTGGGCGGCATCACTCAGACGGTCGACGATGCGATAGATCGCGGCGAAAACGATGACATTGATCGAGTAGAAGGTGAGGAACGCAAAGGTCGGCACCGAAAGCATCGCGGCGCGTTCGAAAAACGCTTCGAAGATTAGTCCGGTATCCACCAAGAAAGTCGAAACTTGGTGGCTCACCACGAACACAATGGCCCCGATTCCCGCCATGTACGCCACAAACAGGACGTTTGTGTGTGTGCGATCAAGATCCAAATGCGGATGCACGAACGTTGTTGCGCCGATCAACGCCATGGGGATGAGCCAGCGGAACGTGCGCGGAAATTCATGCTCGGCGCGGACTCGATGCGCGGTCACAATATTGCGGATTTGGTTCCGTTTTAGGAACGTACCACCGAAGAATGCGATGATCGGCAGGGTGAAACCAATCGTGGCGTAAACGCGGTCGACCGCCGGGAAATTAATCGTAACGAAGACAAGAAACATGCACGCATAGACCGCCAACGAATTGGCGAGCGAAATCGAGAAGAAGCGGCTGCCGGGAAAAACGACGTGAAAATAAATGACAGCAGCACCAATGCCCGCGAAGACGACAGAGCCGAAATAGGATGCGACATCGCTCATCGCGTAGCCGACCAGCAATATCAGCACGATGGTAAAGGCGACGCCGCCCAATCGCTGCCGACGGGAGTCAACCATCACATACCGTATTAATTGTTGGCCCAGTTCGGCGGCCGCTTTTCGAGAAACGCGCTCACGCCTTCGCGTCCTTCGGCGCCGGCCCGCGCGTCCGCAATGCGCCGTGCGGTCTCTTCAATTACGGCCCGATCAATTGGGCGGTGCGCAACCGAGGCAATCAGATCCTTTGCGGCGGCCATCGCGCGCGGTCCATTCGGCAACAACAATTCGACGAATTTGGCGCCTTCGCTGTCGAGTGCGTCCTCAGGGACCACGTCGTGAACCAATCCCATTTTGTGCGCCTGGTGGGCGTCGAACCGTTCGGCGGTGACGAAATAGCGCCGCGCTTGGCGGGCGCCAATTGCCTCGACCACGTAAGGGCTGATAACCGCAGGGATGAGGCCGAGTTTGACCTCTGAAAGGCAAAAACGCGCACGCTCGCTGGCGATCGAGATATCGCAACACGCAACCAGTCCCACACCGCCGCCATACGCTGCGCCTTGGATCAGGCCGATCACCGGTTTGGATAGGGTGGCGATCCGGTGCATCAATTCGCCGAGTCGGATGGCGTCCGCGACATTGTCGCCGCGGTCGTACGTCGCCATCCGCTTCATCCAGTTGAGATCCGCGCCGGCGGAGAAGCTTTTGCCGTTTGCCGCCAGGACCACCACGCGAACGCTCTCGTCGTCATCGATGCGCGCGAACGTCTTGTCCAATTCATCAATAAGCACATCGTCGAACGCGTTGTGTACGTCGGGTCGATTGAGCGTGACGCGCGTTACGCCTGGCGCGGGTTCGGCGATAATGAGTCTGTCTTCGGACATTCGAACCTCTACATGCGGAACACGCCGAAGCGCGGTTCTGGGATTGGCGCATTCAGCGCGGCCGATAGGCCAAGTCCAAGCACCACGCGCGTATCAATTGGGTCGATCACGCCATCATCCCAGAGCCGGGCGCTAGCATAGTAGGGGTGACCTTGATGCTCGTATTGATCGAGGATCGGCTGCTTAAAGGCAGCTTCGTCCGCGCCACTCCACTTCTCGCCGCGCGCCTCCATGCCGTCGCGGCGGACCGTGGCCAGAACCGTCGCCGCCTGTTCGCCGCCCATCACGGAGATACGCGCGTTCGGCCACATCCACAAAAAACGCGGGCTGTAGGCGCGGCCGCACATGCCGTAATTGCCAGCTCCGAAACTGCCGCCAATGATGACGGTAAACTTCGGCACTTGAGCACACGCGACGGCTGTCACGAGCTTCGCACCGTCCTTGGCGATACCGCCGGATTCATATTTCTGGCCGACCATGAAGCCGGAAATATTCTGCAAGAAAATCAGCGGAATTTTGCGTTGGCAGCACAGCTCGATGAAGTGAGCGCCCTTCAATGAAGATTCGGAAAACAGGATGCCGTTGTTCGCGATGATGCCGACCGGGTAGCCGAATATGTGCGCGAAACCGGTGACCAGCGTTTGGCCATAAAGATGCTTGAATTCGTCGAACTCGCTGCCGTCGACAATCCGCGCGATCACCTCGCGCACGTCGAACGGCTGACGCAAGTCACCGGGGATCAAGCCATACAGTTCGCTCGGATCATGTAAAGGCTCATTTTCATTCTTAGCATCGACAGATATGGTCTTTGTATAATTGAGATTTCTAACGATCCGGCGTGCAATTCCGAGCGCATGCGGATCATTGTTGGCATAGTGATCCACCACCCCGGACGTGCGGGCATGGACATCGGCGCCGCCCAAATCCTCAGCCGAAACTTGCTCGCCCGTAGCGGCCTTCACCAATGGCGGTCCGCCCAGAAAAATCGTGCCTTGATTGCGCACGATGATGGCTTCGTCAGACATGGCCGGGACATAAGCGCCGCCCGCCGTACAACTGCCCATGACGACGGCGATTTGAGGGATACCCTCCGCCGACAAGGTCGCCTGATTGTAGAAAATGCGGCCAAAATGCTCCCGGTCTGGAAACACGTCGTCTTGATTCGGTAGATTGGCGCCGCCGGAATCCACCAGATACAGGCAGGGCAGGCGGTTTTGTCGCGCGACCTCCTGCGCCCGCAAATGCTTTTTCACCGTCATAGGGTAGTAAGTGCCGCCCTTGACCGTGGCGTCATTGGCGACGACCACGCACTCGCGCCCCTCGATACGACCGATGCCAGTCACGATTCCCGCGCCGGGCGCGTCGCCGTCATACATGCCGTACGCCGCGAGCTGTGAGAGTTCGAGAAACGGTGAACCCGGGTCGAGCAGGTGACGGACCCGGTCGCGCGGCAACAATTTTCCCCGCCCGATATGGCGTTCGCGTGATTTCTCGCCACCACCAAGCTTGACTTCGGACACGCGCGCTTTCAGGTCATCGACCAGGCCTTGCATGCGTGTGGCATTCTCGCGGAAAGCCGGCGCGCGGGGATCAAGCGTGGTCTTGAGAGCGGTCATTCGTCGGGCCAGCGTGTGTGATGTCTTGACTCTATATGCGAACCCGCCGCCGCCGCCTAGCCCGATTTGCGCCACTCATCGCCCGATCCGATAAAGCCGCGCGGCGTTGTCGTGAAAAATGGCGGCGCGGTCGGTTGATGACAGGTGATGGGTTAGTCGCTGGGCCAGGGACAGCCACGCCGGATAGGCTGTGACCAGCGGCGCAACAGGCCAATTGCTGGCCCAAAGAACACGCTCCGCACCAAACACCTCCAAGACATGGTTGACGACCGGGGCAACCGCCTCGGCTTGCCACTGATCTGTCGCGGTTCCGTGGACGACAACGGACATTTTGACGTGGACATTCGGGAGCGTTGCCAGAGTGCTCATCGCCGTTCGCCAGCGCGAAAGGTCCGATCCAATTTCGGGTTTGCCGAGGTGATTCAAGATGATCGTCGTCTGCGGTGCGGCCTTCGCAAGAGCGATCACGCCGTCAAGCTGCCAATGCCGGGCGCAGATGTCACAAACGAGGTTGTAGTCGGCCAGGCGCGCGACGCCCGCGATGAAGGATGGAGTCGCGCAAAACATTGGATCCGCTTCATCTTGCGTATTGCGGCGAATACCGGTGACCAACGCATGCCGGGACAAGCGTTTGAGGTGCGCTTCTACATCGGCGTCTTCAATCGGTGCGAAAGCGACGATTGCCTTCAGCTCCGGATGCTGCGCGGCGGCGCGCTCGAAAAATTCAACCTCGCGTTCGCCGTCCCCGCTATTCGTAACCTGCACCGCCACCGCGCCGCTCAAGGCGATCCCCTTTCGTGCCGCTTCGTAGTCGGGCCACGCGATTTCAGGTTTGAAGCGTGGGTCGGCGAGGATGCCTTCCGTATGCAATTGGTCCAATTGCCACAGGTGGAAGTGCGCGTCGATCAATCCCGGATTGGTCAAGGAACTTTGTTATTCCTGAGCGATGGCGCGGGCGATGACCAAGCGCTGGATGTCGCTGGTGCCCTCATAAATGCTGCAGACCCGGACGTCGCGGTAGATCCGTTCGACCGGAAAGTCATTGAGATAGCCATAGCCGCCGAGGGTTTGGATTGCGTCGCGACAAACGGTTTCGGCCATCTCAGTGGAGTTGAGTTTGGCCATCGAGGCTTCCTTGAGACAGGGAAGGCCCGCGTCGCGTCGCGCCGCGGCATGCAGCACCATTTGATGCGCGACCTCGATTTTGGTCGCCATGTCGGCGAGCCGAAAGCCGACGGCCTGGTGTTCGATGATCGGCTTGCCGAAACTCTCCCGTTCCTTGGCGTAGGCGAGGGCACACTCATACGCCGCGCGCGCCATGCCGATCGCTTGGCTGGCAATGCCGATGCGTCCGCCCTCCAAGTTGGACAACGCGATTTTGTAGCCTTCGCCGGGTTCCCCGAGCAGGTGATCGGGCGTCAGTTCCAGATCGTCGAAGCGTATCTGGCAGGTATCGGAGCAGCGCTGGCCCATTTTGCTTTCGGTGCTGGCCACCACGTAGCCTTGGGTGTCGGTCGGCACGATAAAGGCGCTGATGCCTTTTTTGCCGGCATCGGGATCGGTCACGGCAAACACGATCGCAACATCCGCGGTGGAGCCCGAGGTTATGAACTGCTTTGTTCCGTTCAGGCGGTATCGATTGCCGACCATCTCCGCGCGGGTGGTTAGGGCTCCGGCATCCGAGCCGACACCCGGTTCGGTGAGGCAGAAGGCCCCCCTCAATTCGCCGCGTGCCATCGGTTTCAGAAAGCGTTGCTTTTGCTCCTCGCTGCCGAACTTCAGGATCGGTACGCAGGCGACGGAATTGTGGACGCTCATGATCGTGGAGCAGGCACCGTCGCCCGCTGCGACTTCCTCCATCGCCAGCGCGAAGGACACGTGATCCGCGCCGACACCGTCATACTCTTCGGGCACCTGCATGCCGAGGAACCCGAGACGCGCCATGCCCACGACGGCCTCTTCGGGGAACCGCGCTTCGCGATCCCATGCCGCGGCATTGGGCGCGAGTTCGGCCTGTGCGAACTGCCGCGCGGTGTCACGGATCATGGTCTGTTGTTCGTTTAACAACATGGTAGCATCCGATTGAAAATTATGAGGAAACCTTGTCTGGCGTTGGATAGCGATCACGGAAGCTGAAGGCATCGGGACCCGGTCCGTCCGCAATCAATTTGTCCAGCCGTGCTTTCGCTTCGTCGATGGTCGGGATGTGTCCGGCCGGTACCCACCAAAGAACCAGATCCGGCCCTTCCGGCGGTTCGAACCATTCATTGCGGCGTTTCAGGAAGCCCGCGTGCGCAGTCTTATAGGTGAATTTGGCGAGGGCCTCGGGCGACTCCCAGACAGACAAGTTCAGCAGCATGCGGGGATCGTCGAACGCCGTTATCGAGGTCGCGTTGCCATTGTCGTCCTGCAAGCGCCAAACAAAACCGGCGCTGGCCTCGGCGAGAGCATTAATCTCGTCGAGGGCCGCCATAAACTCTGCCATGCGCGGGTCGTCCGGCGTATCGCCGACGATGCGGCCGATATTCAATTCCGCTAGATGGAAATCGGTCATAGCGCTTCCCGACAGGTCACTTCGTCATAGTTTGGGCGAGCGTCGCGCACCATAGCAAAA
>JANQOH010000247.1 GCA_028289725.1 Alphaproteobacteria bacterium | reverse complement strand
GACCCGGTCTATCCGGGCCTGTCGGTCATCAGCGTGTATCTGGTGGCATCGTTGGTTGGCTATCTAAAGACCGAGCGCCAGCGCAAATTCGTTGAAAACACCTTCTCGACCCTGATTTCGCCAAACCTGGTGCAGTTTTTTATCGACAACCCGGCGCAGGTTCGGCTCGGCGGCGAGCGCCGCGACTGCAGTTTTGTGCTGACGGACTTGGCTGGCTTCACCAGCATGGTCGAACGCTCCGACCCGGCGGAGCTCGTCAAAGTGCTCAACGAATATCTTGAACAGATGACGCGCATTGCGTTCGCGCATGACGGCACGCTGGATTCGGTGGTCGGCGATGCGGTGGCGGTGATGTTTTCCGCGCCGCGCGTGCAACCCGACCACGCTAGCCGCGCCGTGGCGTGCGCGCTCGCCATGGACGCTTACGCCCAGGACTTCGCGAAACGGAAGCGCGCGGAGGGCATCCCGATTGGCCACACGCGCATCGGCGTAAACACGGGACCGGTCGTCGTCGGCAATATCGGCGGCGAGCAGCATTCCGACTACCGCGCGCTCGGCGATCCGATCAACACGGCCTCGCGATTGGAAACCGTGAACAAACATCTCGGCACGCGCATCTGCGTCAGCGGCACGACGGCGAAGCAATGCAAGGGTTTCGTCGGGCGTCCGGTCGGGACACTGGTGCTGGTCGGCAAGAGCGAAGGGGTTGAGGCTTTCGAACCTCTGACGCCGGAAGAGTTCGGCTCGGAACGCGTCGCGGGTTACATCGACGCCTTCAATCGTTTGGAAAACGCGGGCGATGGCGCGTTGGCCGCGTTCGAGGCCCTCAAGGACGCGTACCCAGACGATCCGCTGATCGGCCTCCATTTTGACCGCCTGAGCGCGGGCGAGGCGGGGCGGGTCATCGTCATGACCGAAAAATAGCCGCCGCCACGCGCCCCACAGCGCTGTGTACTGTTAAGAACTTGGCGTGGCGCATAAGATGCGGCGTTGAAGGCACGTTTCAGGAGAACCGGCATGGCCGCCACCACCGACCAACCGACCGCGCCGCCGCGCGACCACAACCGGACGCGCGAGGATTTTTATGGCGACATCGCGCCGCTCAACATGACCCCGCTGTGGGAGGTGATGAGCTCGTTGATCACGCCGGAGCCGGTTTCCCGCGTCAAACCGTGCCTGTGGCGCTATGACGAAGTGCGGCCATGGCTCTTGCGGTCCGGCGACGTAATCAGCGCCAAGGAAGCCGAGCGCCGCGTGCTGATCTTGGAGAATCCAGGCATGCCCGGCGAATCCAAAATCACCAATTCGCTCTATGCCGGCTTGCAGCTGATCCTGCCGGGCGAAGTGGCGCCGAGCCACCGCCACGCCCAATCGGCGCTGCGTTTCATCGTCGAGGGTGAGGGGGCCTATACCGCGGTTGACGGCGAGCGTGCGTCCATGAGCCGCGGCGATCTAATCCTCACGCCATCCTGGACTTGGCACGACCACGGCAACGAAACCGAGGAGCCCACCGTGTGGCTCGACGGCTTGGATATCCCGATTGTCCAAGCCTTCGAAACGAGTTTCGTCGAACGTTATCCGGAGGACAGCCAGCCGGTGTCGCGGCCGTCGGGCGACAGCGCCGCGCGGTTCGGCCACAACATGCGGCCGTTCGGATATGTCGCGGCCTCAGGCGCGTCGCCGGTTTTCAGTTATCCCTATGCCGACTATCGCGAGGCGCTCGAACAAATGCGCGCGCGCGACGAATGGGACGTGTGCGATGGATTGAAAATGGAGTTCATCAACCCAATCGATGGCGGCCCGGTCATGCCGACCATCTCCTGTTTTGTTCAGCTTCTGCCGAAAGGCTTCGCCACCGACCCGTACCGCTCCACCGCCGCGTCGGTCTATTCGGTGGTCGACGGCGAAGGCGAGGCGGTAATCGGCGAGCAGGCCTACGACCTCCACGAACGCGACGTCATCGTCGTGCCAAGCTGGGTGCCCGTGCGCTTTTCCGCCGGCGACGACCTCGTCCTATTCAGCTTCTCCGACCGCGGCATCCAACAAAAACTCGGCCTCTGGCGCGAACAACGCGGCCACTCGCCGGGCAGCGGTTGATCTGAAGCAAGATGTGGTGATGGACTTAAAAAAATATGATTGGGCTCAGGAGTACCTCAATAGGCCGACTGGCGAGCCGCCGCATGTCGACACCGAGAATGAAGCAGGAAAACACAGGAATTGTTTGCCTCCGAATCCTTCTAGAGTGGAGACGGTAATTGGATATGCGAAAGCTGTTTCCGAGCGACCAGAATTAATGCAGGTATTGAATGAGCAAAT
>JANQOH010000233.1 GCA_028289725.1 Alphaproteobacteria bacterium | reverse complement strand
CAAGGGGTACTGGAAGCGACCGGATGCCGACGCCAAGGCCATACGCGACGGTTGGTACTTCACCGGCGATCTTGGCCATTTCGACGCCGACGGCGAGCTTTACGTCGTCGGGCGGGTTGACGACATGATCATCTCGGGTGGCGAGAACATTCATCCCGAGGAGGTCGAAAATGTGCTCGCGAAGTCGCCGCTTGTCCGGCAGGCCGCAGTGATCGGTGTGCCCGACGCGCGTTGGGGCGAGGCCGTGACTGCGTATATTGAACCGGCTGGGCGGAGCGCCACACCGGACGCGCTCGACGCCCATTGCCTTGCGTCGGGCTTGGCGCGTTTCAAGCGCCCGCGCCATTATGTTTTTGTCGACGAAATTCCCCGATCCGCCTCGGGCAAATTGTTGCGCCGAAAGTTGCGCGACGGCGACTATGTCGCGTTGCCGCACGGCACACCCGCTTCATAAGGAGAAATTGTCCCATGGCCACAGCCCGCGACTATTCGACGGTGCGCGCCGACATTTTGAAAGAGTTGGACGGCCTGCGTGTCGAGGTCGATGCGGACAAGCGGATCGGTTATCTGATCCTCGACCGGCCGCCGCTCAACATCGTGTCCTATGTGGGGCGATCACAGATCCGCGCCATCATCGAAGCGTTCGATGAGGACGACGATGTTGGCGTCATTGTGATCCGCGGCGCCGGCGGCACCTTTTCGTCCGGCGGCGACGTCAAACGGTTTCCGGACATCCCGGTCAATAAGATGTCGGATTTGGCGGACAATATCGGCGCGCCGGAACGCTGCACGAAACCGGTGATCGCCGCGCTCGAAAAATATGCTTTCGGGGTCGGCTTCGAACTGTCCCTCGCCTGCGATTACCGCCTCGCCACCAAAGATACAAAAGTCGGCCTCCCCGAAATCACTTTGGGACAAATGCCGGGCTCGGGCGGCAGCGTGCGCGTGGCGCGGATAGCTGGCCTTACGCGCGCGAAAGACATGGTCATGCTCGGCAAACGCATTCCCGCTCAGCAAGCGATGGATTGGGGTCTCGTCACCGCGGTCGCGGAAGACGCGGCCGGGCTCGACGCGTTGATCGATGACTATGCCGCCCAACTCAATGCCATGGCGCCGATCGCGCTGCGGTCGCTCAAGCGGGTTCTCAACGCGGCCTACGACACCAGCCTCAAAGTCGCGCTCGACATCGAAGGCCATTCCTACGAAAAGCTGCGCCGCACCGAGGACTATATTGAGGGCATCAACGCGTTCGCCGAAAAGCGCAAACCGGTTTTTAAAGGCCGGTAAGTCCGAGCGCTTTGCCCGCCGGCACTCACCGAACCCACCGCCCCGCCGTCACGACACGCAAAAAAAATCCGTCGTTGACCGCCCGATTATGTGTAGTTACACTTTATTCGCACCGGATGGCTCGAATGGGTGTTCTCACGATGATCAAACGACGCGCGCTGCAGTTTTTGATGGCGGCCCTCGGCATCATCCTTATGGCTCGCTTTGCCGCACCCGGCATCATCGATGGGGCCACGCCCTACGCGGTCAACGACCTCGTCGATGTGCTGCTGGATAGCGAGTTTCGCTTCCTATCCACGCTGGCCGGCGCGAACGGCCTCGCCTTCTTCTGGATGATCCCGCAGATCGAGAAGCAAGCTGCCCTTTTTACCATTCTCGCCGCCGGATCGCTTGTCGGCGGGCTCGCCCGCTTGCTTTCCATGGCGCAGCATGGACTTCCAGCGAACAAGGCGGTGATTGCGACCGGCGTCGAACTCATCGTGCCGCTCCTCGCCTTGCTTCTGTTGTGGTCAATCACACACGACAAATCGCAGCACGCGGCGGCCGACGAGTGAGGGTCGGGCGGAAGCCGTTAAAGACTAGATCGGGTCATCAATCGGCTTGCCTCTCGCTTTATATTTCGATAATTCTCGAAATATGGAATCTAAACAAGCCACAGAGGCGCTCGCGGCTTTGGCGCATGAAACGCGCCTTGCGGTGTTTCGCCTGTTAATGCGCGAGGGCCCGGACGGACTTCCTGCCGGCACCGTGGGCGAACGGGCCGGAATTGCGCCCTCGACCTTGTCTTTTCACTTGGGCCATCTCGAACGCGCTGGCCTGCTTCGATCTTGGCGCGTCCAACGGCAAATTTTCTACGCGGTGGACGTCACCGGTACCCGCCGCTTGATCGCCTTCCTGACAGAGGATTGCTGCGGCGGCAATCCAGAGATTTGCGCCGGGCTCACCGATGGCCTGGCCATGACAAGCCCGCTGACCGGCGGCAAGGAGGATACGGGGATGACCGACACCACTTACAACGTGCTCTTCTTGTGCACCGGCAATTCAGCGCGCAGCATTCTCGCTGAATCCGTCCTCAATCGAGTGGGCCGATCGCGCTTCAGAGCGTTCAGTGCCGGCAGTCATCCGGCAGGCGCCATTCACCCTTACGCGCTCGATCTGCTCCAGCGGCAGAATTTTCCGACGCAAGACCTGCGGTCGAAGAACTGGAATGAGTTTGCTCAAGACGGCGCGCCGAAACTCGATTTCGTTTTCACGGTCTGCGACAACGCGGCGAATGAAGTGTGTCCGGTTTGGCCGGGCCAGCCGATGACGGCGCATTGGGGCCTGCCCGATCCCGCAGCCGTGGAGGGTACCGAAGCGGAACGCCGTCTGGCCTTTGCGGATGCGCTGCGCATGCTCACCCAGCGCATCGACATTTTCGTCAATCTGCCGATCGAGTCTCTCGACAAGCTGAGTTTGTCACAGCGGCTTTCCGAGATCGGGAAATCGGGCGCGCCGGCGACGGCAGAAGGCTGAGGTCGGCATGGCACAGCATATTGATTTCGATTTCGGCCGACGACTCACCGCGGAATTTGTCGGCACAGCCATGCTCCTCGCCGTCGTGGTCGGCTCCGGCATCATGGCCGAGAATCTGGCCGGCGGTAATGTCGCGATCGCGCTGCTCGGTAACACCATCGCCACCGGCGCGATCCTGGTGGTATTGATCCTGATCTTCGGGCCGATATCGGGCGCACATTTCAATCCGGCCGTTACCTTTACATTCGCGTTGCAGCGCGCGATTTCGGGACCAAACGCGATCGCCTATATCGCGGTCCAAGTCGCAGGCGGCCTGGCGGGCGTCTGGCTCGCGCATCTCATGTTTGGCGAAGCGATATTCATGGTGAGCGCCAACACGCGCACCGGCATCGGCCAATGGACCGCCGAAGGCGTCGCGACCTTTGGGCTCGTTGCGACGATCCTTGGATGTCTGCGCGCACGGCCCGAGGCGGTGCCCTACGCCGTTGGGCTGTTCATCACCGCCGGTTACTGGTTTACCTCCTCGACGAGTTTTGCCAACCCGGCCGTAACCATCGCGCGCAGCTTCACCGACACGTTTTCCGGCATACGCCCCATCGATGCGCCGGCCTTTATCATCGCGCAATTCGTCGGCGCAACGATCGCCACCGCGCTCTTTGTCTGGCTATTCGCGCGTCGTCCGGCTGAAGCGGCGGAGCCGGCGGAGTAGGCATCGCCCCATCCTGCCGTGTTGACGGGAGCCGACGCCTCCCGCAGGGTCGCCGCGCACTTGTGATGGCGGGATGAGGCCGATGACCTTTTGGCGCGACAAGCCGATCGAGGACATGAGCGAATCCGAATGGGAGTCGCTCTGCGACGGCTGCGGCCTGTGCTGTCAGATCCGTGTCGAAGACGAAGACACCGGCGAAATCGCGCTATCCGACGCGGCGTGCCGCTACCTCGATCTCTGCACGCACCGATGCGCCGACTACGCGAACCGTCAACGGAATGTGCATGATTGCGTCAAGGTGACGCCCCAAAACATCCATGTCCTCACCTGGCTTCCCCACAGCTGCGCTTATCGCTTGGTCGCGCTCGGCCACGACCTGCGGGATTGGCACCACTTGGTGTGCGACGACCCGGAACGCGTCCATACCGAAGGCCCTTCGATGCGCGGCGACCTTGTGAGCGAGGACGACGTCGAATGGCCGGATTGACGAGAAAGCGGTCGCAGGCGCGGGTGCACTGCGTATGATCACGCAAAATCTGGGAGGGAGTCGAAATGCGGGAGCATGAGGTAGAGGTTCAAACGCCGGACGGCACGATGGACATGTTCGTTTGTCATCCGGATGAGGGCGGCCCCTTCCCGGCCGTCATCATGTACATGGATGCGCCCGGCATCCGCGAAGAACTGCGCGACATGGCGCGCCGCATCGGCACGGTCGGCTACTATGTGCTGCTGCCCAACATGTACTACCGAACCGGCCGCGAGGGCGGCTACGGCTTTGACCTCAGTCAAATCCGCTCGAATGATGACGAGCGGCAGAAAATGTTCGGCGTCATGAACACGCTGACGAACGCGCGCGTGGTGTCCGACACCAAGCCGATGCTCGACTTCATCCGAAGCGCGCCCGATGCCAAAGACGGCCCCGTCGGATGCGTCGGCTATTGCATGAGCGGACAATTCGTTGTGTCGGTCGGCGCCGCCTATCCCGACGATTTCGCGGCCATCGCCTCCTATTACGGCGTCGGCATCGTGACGGACAAGGACGACTCGCCGCACAAGACGGCGGACAAGATCAAGGCCGAACTCTACCTAGCCTTCGCCTCCGACGACCCCTACGTGCCGCAAGACCTGCTCGACAAAATGCCCGGCATCTTCACCGACGCCGGTACCAATCACCGAGTCGAAGTCTATCCGGACACCGAGCACGGCTTCGCCTTCCCACAGCGCCCGGTCTACGTCAAACCCGCCGCAGAGCGGCATTGGGAACGCATGTTTTCGTTGTTTGATCGGAACTTACGCGTTTAGGCGCGAGCCTTCTTTCGCCTCATCGCAGCGGTCTTAACTCGAATAGGGCATCGACCAGGTCGTAGCCTCGTGACCCGGGGCAAACTTGCGATTGCTTTGGTTTGGGTTGCGGTTGACCAACGGCCGGGCGTAGAGCGGATGGGTCATGGACCGCACTTCGTGTTCGATGGTGAAGAGCACGTCGCCGCTCTCGGGATCGACAATGTCCTCGAAGCGGTATTGATATTGATCGCTCTCTTCCGAGATTAGGCCGCGTTCGTTGAGATGACCGTGCGGGCCGGAGAAATCAGCGATGTAAATCTGCAGATGATGCCCGTCATATGGCGCCTGTGGCCCGTCGGTCTCCCGGAAAACCAATTGCTGGTCGGGACCGGCGGGCACGCACGCGGCGGTGGCCCCGTTCCAATTCTTGACGCTTGCCGGAGCGCCTAAAAAGGACTGGTAGAAGCGCGCAATCCCATCGGCCGTCCCGATCGGCACGTCGAACTCAACATACGGCATGCCCAACGCGACATTGCCGAACGCGGGGCCCGGCGCGTGGCACCGAATGCGATTGCCCCATGGCGAGGTAACGTCCACCACCTCTTGCTTATTGTCGGCGGCATAGCTGAAGTCTGTGTCCGCGAGTTGGTCGGAGAAACGCGCCAAACGCGCCTGCAGTTCATCGAGGTCCGGCAGGACGAGACCGACGCGACCGCGCAATACCTGCGGCTTGCCAACCGGCAAATGGAATTGGCTGCGGCCAATATTGATCCACATGTTGGTGACGCCGGTCATCAAATAGGGATCGCGGGTGAGCCCAAGACCCATAACATAAAACAGGGTCGCCAAGTGCTGGTCAGGCACCAACACGTTGACATGTTCGAGCGCGACGATATTGCCGAGATCCTCAGCGGCGCGATCGTACTGGCCATTCGTTTTCATAAGGTCCTCCGAGGCCTGATCTTATCACCGACGCCCGGCACGAAACCAACCGGTGTTATTGATCACGCAACCGCGCCGTCCGCTCTTGATCCACCAAACCATCATCGGTCAACGCGACACCGTAATCCCGTTTCGCTCGCTCCCGGCTGACCAATCCGTCACGCACATCGGACGCGACATGGCCCGGCGAGCGCGCCTTTGCCGGGCCGTAGCCCCCGCCCCCCGGCATGTCGAGCACCAAAGTGTCGCCGGCGGGGATGGTCTGTCGGCCCATGGGGCTAAGCTCCGCGCCTGACGCGAGCGACACGCGCCCACTCTCGCCCTTGCCGCCGCCGTCGCGCCCGCGCGGGGCGTTGCGCACACGATCGAACATGGAGGACAGCGCGAACGGCGCGCCCTCGACATTGGCGATTTCCATTACCTGGCCCAGCCCGCCGCGCCAGCGCCCGGCGCCGCCCGAGTCCGCGCGATATTCCTTGCGCCGCACCAGGATCGGCGAAATCGCTTCATTGATCTCCACCGGCGTGTTGCGCACGCCCGACGGAAACGCCGTTGCGGATAAGCCATCCTTGGTCGGCCGCGCGCCCGTGCCGCCATTGTGAAACAAGGTGACCGTGAACGGCGTCGCGTTGGCATGGGCGCGCCCGCCGCCGGCAATGCCGTCGCCGCCATACAGCACGAAATTCCACAGGCACGACGTACCCTCCGCCGGGCCGATGCCATCAACCGCTTGGCTCAGGCACCCGAGCATCACGTCGGGCAACATCTGGCCAATCGTGTGGCGCGCGGCAACCGCGCGGGGATGTTTGGCGTTGAGGATGCTCCCCTCGGGCGCGCTGACACGAACAGGCGCCAGCGAACCGGCATTGTTGGGCACTGTGGACCCAACGACGCAGCGCACACCAAACGTGGCATAGGCCTGGGTGTACGGCAGCGGTACGTTGATGCCGTAATCAGACACGGCCGACGTGCCGGTCAAGTCGACATCGATGCCCGTCTCGCCGATGGTCATGGCAGCCACGATATCAACTGGATCCTCGTAGCCATCTATGTGCATGGCATATTGATAGGTGCCGAACGGAAGCGCGCGAATCTCGGTGAGCATGGCGTCGCGTGATCGCAGGATGACGTGTTCGCCTAGGCCGTCGAGCGAGTCCAGCGAGAACTCGTCCATCATGTCAAGAAGACGTCGGCAGCCGGTATCGTTGCACGAGGCGAGCGAGTAAAAATCGCCTTCGAGCAGATCAGGCTCGCGCACATTGGCGCGGACAATGTCGATCAGCGCGCGGTTGATCGCGCCGGCCTCGAACAGCTTCATGATCGGGACATAAATGCCTTCTTCATAAACCTGCCGGCCGTCGGGACCGAAACCGAGGCCGCCGACATCGACCACATGCGAGGTTGAAGCGAAAAGCGCAACCAACCGATTGTCGCGGAAACATGGCGTGACGACGGTGAAATCGTGCAGATGTCCGGTCGCCAGCCACGGGTCGTTGGTAATGTAGACATCGCCGGGGCGCATATCCGCGGCCGGAAACCGGGTCAAGAAATGGCCAACCGACGCCGCCATGGCGTTGACATGGCCCGGCGTTCCGGTCACCGCCTGCGCGAGCATGCGGCCCTTCAGATCGAACACGCCGGCGGACAGATCGCCGGCCTCCCGCACCGTGTTGCTGAACGCCGTCCGGATCAGCGCCTGTGCTTGTTCCTCGACAACCGCGATCAGCCGATCCCACATGATCTGGGTCTGAATTTGGGCCAGCGCGTCGTTGGTCACGTCATCTCCTCGCTTTACCACCAGCAGGGCCGCCACACTTTACCCGATGCGACATGAATGGGCACACAGGGTATCCTTTGGCGTTCGCGGCCCGTCTTAGATCCTAGGACCCGTTGATTGGAAGGCTCAGGACACGCGCTATGACCGCGCAACCGATTCCCCCGGCGCTGACTAAGGCGCGCGCCGAGTTTGACGCGCTGGTACAGGATATCCGACCGGAACTTCACCGCTATTGCACGCGTATGACCGGCTCCGTAGTGGACGGCGAGGACATCGTGCAAGACGCGCTTGCCAAGGCCTACTACGCGCTGCCGACCATGAGCGCGGTGGGCAATCTGCGCGCGTGGCTGTTTCGCATTGCGCACAATCGGGCCATCGACCATTTGCGGCGCTATGAGAGGCTCAATGTCGACCCGCTCGACGACCACCCGCCTGTCGCCGAGGAAACGGCGCCGATCGAGGATCGTGAGTTGTCCGCGATGGCGCTTTCGCTTTTTGTCGAGCTGTCGCCGCTGCAGCGAAGCTGTGTATTCCTGAAGGACGTGCTTGGGCATTCGCTGGCTGAGATCTCGGAGCTCCATGAAGTCAGCGTCACGTCGGTCAAGGCGGCCCTACACCGCGGACGGAAACGATTGCGGCTTTTGGCCGAGCGCGCCGACGACGCGCCCGCCCCCACATTCGATGCCGCCGACACGCAACGCCTCGCCCGGTACGTTGATAGGTTCAACGCCCATGATTTCGATGCATTGCGGGCGATGCTGGCGGACGACGCCCGCCTCGACCTGATCGGACACGCGCAGCGCCGCGGCGCAGC
>JANQOH010000231.1 GCA_028289725.1 Alphaproteobacteria bacterium | reverse complement strand
AGCGCATGACCACAGTCGTCCGCATCTTCGCCGTTGCGACGGCGGGGGTCTGGGCGGGCGCCGCCGCAGCCCCGACGGCCGGGGACCCATTGCCGGTCGCCATCATCACTTTGGGCTTGGTGCTTGGTGTCGGCGCTGCGTGGTTCTGGACCTTCGCCACATTGCCGAGCGTCATGAGCATTGTTGGCGTCACGCTGGCTGTCTCGGCCGTGGCCCGAATAGTGCTGATCGACGATCCTTCGGTTTATCCCCTGGCCGCGGTCACGATCTTTGCGCTGGCGGCGCTGTTTCATTTCGCGCGAGCCTATGGCGGCAGCGTCGTCGAGGCATGGCGCGACAGCCACGACAGCGCCTGGCGCGAAGCGAAAATCGTGCGCGAATCCGAACGGGCGCTGGCTGAAGAACGCCGGCGCCGCGCGGCCATATTCGATCAAATCGCCGAAGGCCGCTTTCGGGCCCAAATCGGCGGCCCGATCGCGTCCGCCAACGCCGCCATGGCGCGGATTTTTGGCTACGAAAGCGCTGCATCGCTGGCCCAAGCCGCCGGATCCGACTGGCGGACACTGTTCGCGCAGCCGGAAATCGCGCGAAACCTGGAAGAGATTTTGATTTCCAACCGCGCCGTCGAGTTCGTCGAACTCGCGATACATCGCCCGGACAGCCAATCGCGGCGCGTGTCCGTTTCCGTCCATGATCTGCAACGCGACGGCGACGCCGCCACCTTTGAAGGGCGGGTACAAGATGTAACCGCGCAAAGACAGGCGGAGGACGCACTCTCGCAGGAGGTAAAATGGCTCGCGCGTGCGGAAGCGGTCGCGCAGCTTGGGCATTGGCGGTGGGACCTCGATTCCGGCGCCATTGATTGGTCGCCCCAGGTGTATCGCGTGTACGGGCGCGACGCGGAAAGCTATCACCCGGACATCGAGACCGTCCTGGCCATGTACCACACCGATGACCGAGACCGGGTCGTCGAATTTTTTGATCGCGCCATCACAAACCAGACCGGGTTTGATTTCGAAGCTCGCATATTGCGGCCGTCCGGCGAGGAACGCATCGTGCTCGTGCGCGGCGAGTGCGAGGTCGACGGCAGTAGCAAACCCCGCGCGCTCCTCGGCGTGACTCAGGACGTGACGGCCGACCGGCACGCAAAGCAAGCGCTCCGGCGAAGCGAAGAGTTTTATCGCGCCATTGTGGAGGCGCAAGGCGAGCTCATCTGTCGCTGCTTATTCGATGGCGTCATCACATTTGCCAACCAAGCATTCTGCAAATTCTTCGGACTGTCACGCGACGCAGTCATTGGCGTCAGCCTGTTCGATACGGCAGATAAGGAGGCGGTGCTTCCGCCCGCGGTCACGGCAACGATTGAGGACGCTCTTGGCAGGCTGACCGAAAGCGCGCCACAGCAATCCGTCGATGTCCTTGTCAACGGCGCCAACGGCAACGAACGCTGGCTTTCGATCACCTTCCAAGCGCTCTTCGATCAGCGCCAGCATTTGCTGGAATATCAAATGGTTGCGCGCGATATCACGGATCAAAAAGCGGCGGACAGCGAAATCGCCCATATGGCGCACCACGACCCGCTGACCGACCTGCCAAACCGTGTGCTGTTCCGAGATCACTTGGAGCTGGCGACTGCCCAGGCAAAACGCTCCAACGGCAAAGTCGCCGTGCTGATGCTCGACCTAGATCGTTTCAAGAGTGTGAACGACAGCTTGGGTCACGCCGCCGGCGACCAGCTGCTCATCGAAACGGCTGGTCGTCTGAGCGATTGCGTGCGAGCGGTGGATACCGTCGCACGGCTCGGTGGCGACGAATTCGCGGTAATCCAAGCCGGTATCGACGGCGGCGAACAGGCGGCCGTCCTGGCGCAACGGATCAGCGAATCTCTGGCAAAGCCTTATACGATCGAAGGTCATGACATCCGATGCGGCGCCAGCATTGGCGTTGCGGTTTATCCGGATGACAGCGACGCCCTCGACCAACTCCTCAAACACGCCGATTTGGCGCTCTACCGGGCCAAGGAGAATCAACGCGGCAGTTTTGATTTCTATTCCAGCGAGCTTGGACAGCAAACGAAAGAGCGCATGGATCTCGCGCAAGGCTTGTCGCAGGCGCTTAATAATGACGAGATTTCATTAGTATACCAACCAAAATATGACGTTGTCGATAACAAGGTGGTTGGAATGGAAGCCCTTGTTTGCTGGAATCATCCGACGCGGGGCGAGATCGACGCGAACAGGTTCCTGCCACTGGCGGAGGCCGCCGGCTTGACCGTACAAATCGGCGACTGGGTGCTGCGGCGCGTTTGCACGCAAGCGCGTATTTGGGACGATTCCAACGAACCCACGGTGCCAATTTCGATCAGCCTAACAGCCGCACAGTTCCGAGATCGTGACTTGATCAACAAGGTCCGTGATGCGGTTCTGACAGCAGGGATCGCCGCGGAGCATTTAGAAATTGAGATTGCGGAAGCGGCACTGATGCGCGACGCAACCACCGCGGCCGGATTGCTCAACGAGCTGTCAGACATTGGCGTACGCGTGACGATCGGTGGCTTCGGCACAGAGTATTCTTCGTTGAACTACCTCGAGCAGTTTCCGGTGCAGAAGCTTCGGATCGACCGCAGTCTGATCGCCAATCTCGGGGAAGGCGACCAAGACGCCGCAATCGCGCGCGCCGTGACGCATCTGGGTCACAGTTTGGGTCTGCGCATCGTCGCGGACAGCGTCGAGTCCGAAGTCCAGCTGAGGGCCTTGACGAGTCTCGGATGCGACGAAGTGCAGGGTGGTTTGTTTGCCCCACCCTTAGCGCCGAACGAACTTATCCGGTTTATGGCAAAGCGAGTCCACAAACCACGGGCGACTGGAAATCCCCGTCCTGACTTGGCATTCGAGGACCAATAGAAGCCGGTTCCGGATTAGCCGCCAACCTTAGTCTGCGCGAAGAAAAGTAATCAAATCCCCCAAACGTGCCTGCGCTTTGGCGCGGTACGCCTTCGCATCGCGATTTGTCCAATCATAAAATCCGCGCCCGGATTTCGCGCCGAAGTCGCCGGCCTCATATTTGTCCTGGAGAATTCGGGTCGGTTGGTCCGAATGGTATAGCGCCGGCACAATGCTTTGCTGCGCGAGCGCGTGAACATCCAATCCGCTGAGATCCTTCTGTTCGATGAGCCCCGTGATGCACATGCGGGGACCGAACAGATTGCGGGCGAACGCGTCGACGTCTTCAACAGTGACTACGCCGGTTTCGATCAGATGATACGCTTCGTGAAGAATGGCGTGTTGCAAGCGGTTGATCAGAAAACCAGTCACCGGCTTTTGCAACTTTATGACGGATCTCCCCGTGCGCTCGAGCGCGTCAATCGTCCGGTCGAACACATCCGCTCGCGTTTCAGGCAGGCGCGCCACTTCGAGCATCGGCATGGTATCCGCCGGGTTCATATAGTGCGCGGCGATGAACCGGTCGCGCGCCCTGAGTTCCGCAGCAATCGCCTCAATCGGCAGGCCCGACGTATTGGTCGCCAGGATCGGTCCATCCGGCCCATCGCCGTAGGCGGCCTCAAACTGTTGGAAAAGCGCGATCTTTCGTTCCAGCTGCTCGGGAATCGACTCGATCACGAGGTCCGGCGGTGTGGCCGGAAGTTCAGTTACCAAATCAATATTCTGCGGTGACGCGCCGGCGCGCCCGAGATCGCGGACAAGAACCTCGGTATTGAATCCGGCATCCGCGAAAGACTTTGCGATCCCGCGGCCCATGGTGCCGTAGCCGACCACCAGAACGCTCTTGACGCTGTTTGTGTTGTTCGCCGGATCCGCCATGTCTGTCCCCATGCCTTGTGTCTTTTGATAAGAGCGCCTATGCGCTTACCGCGCCTTTGCCGGTTCGGCAATGCCGCTATCATTGGCGCGGGAGATGGCTGATGCACGACTTCACCTACAATGCCTTGCCCGGGCGCGCGGTTTTCGCCGCTCATGCGTTCGATCGGATTGGCGATGAGCTCGAGCGCGTCGGCGGACAACGCGCCCTCATCGTCACCAGCGGCAGCAACCGCGCCCGCGCCGAGAAATTGTCGACGCTGTTGGGTGATCGCTCGGTCGGGCTTTACGATGATGCTTTGCCGCATGTGCCCATCGAGCAAGCCGAAGCGGCGCGCGCCGAAGCCCGAAACCGTGGCGCGAACGCCCTGATATCGATCGGCGGTGGATCGCCGATCGGACTGGCGAAAGCGATCGCGTTCGAGCTTGAGATCCCGACAATCGCCGTGCCGACCACTTACTCGGGATCGGAGATGACCGGTCTGGTCGGCATTACGCGTGACGGCGTCAAGCGCACGGTCGCCGGGCCTGCCATCCTGCCCAAGACCGTGATTTATGACCCGTTCCTGACACATGATTTGCCGGCCGGTGCCACCGCGGCGACCGGCATGAACGCGGTCGCCCATTGCGTCGAGGCGACCTATGTCTCGTCGGCCAACCCGGTGTCGACAATCCTGGCGGAGGCCGGACTGCGCGCCTTGGCGACGGGATTACCTGCCGCAGTACGCGACAGTCAGGATGCCGCCGCCCGCGACAGCGCCTTGTACGGTGCGTATTTGGCGGGCGCTGCGCTTGGCGCCACCGGCATCGCGATCCATCACAAAGTTTGCCACGTGCTCGGTGGGACTTATGTCGTCGCGCA
>JANQOH010000230.1 GCA_028289725.1 Alphaproteobacteria bacterium | reverse complement strand
AGACCGATTGATATTCGCCAACAAAGCCAGCCAGCTGCTCGAGTCAGCGGTTGCCGACGCGTGGCGGAACGGTGTCGAATATCGCGCTTATCTCCAATCTGCGATCGCAGCAGGACTGTATCCGGAAGCACACGGCCAAGAAGATGCCTGGCTAATTGAACGCCTTGAGCAGCACACAAAGGCAATGGGGCCGGTGGAGATCGCGCGTCAAGACGGCCAATGGCAGTTGCTGAATGAGCATAATTTGCCGGACGGCGGGACGATCAGTATCGGCACCGACATCACCGAGCGAAAACGCGCCGAACAGCGCGTGCATTTTCTGGCTCACCACGATGCGCTAACCGGATTGCCGAACCGTACCTTGTTCAAGGATCGGCTTGAGCAAGCCATTGCGCAGGCGGCACGCGCCGAGCGCAAAGTTGCCGTGCTGATGCTCGACCTGGACCGCTTCAAGCACATCAACGATAACCTCGGCCACAGCGCAGGCGATCAGTTGCTCATTGAAGTCGCCGCTCGGTTGCGCCGATGTGCTCGCGCCAGCGACACCGTGGCGCGTCTTGGCGGCGACGAATTTGCGGTCGTGCAACCCTATGTCACGGGCACGGACCAAGCCAGCGCGCTCGCCCGCCGCGCGTTGGAATCACTGTCGGAGCCCGTGCGTATTGACGGGCAACCCGTGCACACCGGTGCGAGTATCGGCGTGACCATGTTTCCCGACGATTCGCACGATATCGATGGGTTGCTGAAGAACGCGGACCTCGCGCTTTACCGTGCCAAAGCGCTGGCCGGCGGGCGTATTTCATTTTACGCGAGCGATCTTGGCCGGCGCGCTCAGGAACGCCTGGAAATCGCTGAAGGTTTGCGGCGCGCGCTGGTCACCGATGAGCTGGTTCTGCACTATCAGCCAAAAATACGACTCAGCGATGGCGTGGTCGTTGGCGCCGAAGCTCTGCTGCGCTGGAACCATCCGGAGCGCGGCCTATTGTCGCCGGCGGCCTTCATCGATCATGCCGAAGCGACGGGCCTGATCACGGCGATCGGAGAGTGGGCGTTGGATCGCACCTGCGCGCAATTGTCGCGTTGGGCGGAACGCGGCGCGCTGATGGTTCCGATTTGGGTCAACGTTTCCGCCGCACAATTCCACGACGAATCATTACTCGACAAAGTCCGGACAACGCTTTTGGGCGCCGGGGTCGATCCACGCATGCTTGGCCTCGAAATCACTGAAACGGCGCTCATGCCCGACGCGTCGATCTCCGGTGCGACGTTGGATCGGCTTGTCGAATTAGGTGTCGAGCTATCGATCGATGATTTTGGCACGGGATACTCGTCGCTCAATTACCTTAAGCGATTTCCGGTGGGCAAGCTCAAGATCGACCAATCCTTTGTGCGCGACATAACAAGCAATCCGATCGATGCCGCGATCGCCCGTGCGATCATTCATCTCGGCCACAGCTTGGGCATGCACGTCTTGGCCGAAGGCGTCGAAACGCGCCAGCAAGCGAATTTGCTCAGCGATCTCGGCTGCGACCAAATTCAGGGCTTGCTGGTGAGTCCGCCGATTCCCGAGGAAGAATTCGTTCAGTTCGTCGCGCGCACTTTCGGGCTGAAAGAACCGCGCCTTTAGGGGCCGGCCTTGTCCAATTCGGCGACCAAGGCCTCGTATTCCTCATCCTTCATGGTGTAGCTGTGCTCGGGCGTCGGAAATTGCCGCTCGACAACTTCGGTCCGATATTGCTCGAGCGCCGACAAAACTGTGGCGCCGACTTCGGCATAGCGCTTGGCGAATTTTGGCGTGAAGCGATCGAACATACCGATGAGATCGTGAAAGATCAGTATCTGGCCATCGCATTGAATCCCGGCGCCGATACCAATCGTCGGGATCGTCAACCGGTCAGTGATCAGTGCGGCAATGCGATCCGGCACGGCCTCAACAACCACGGAAAAACACCCCGCCTCTTGTACGGCGAGCGCATCGCGGATCAGTTGCACACCGGCCGCCGCGTTCTTGCCCTGAACCTTGAAGCCGCCGAGTTTCGAAATCAGCTGCGGCGTTAAACCGATGTGGCCCATGACGGGTATGCCGGCATCGACCACCGCCTTCAATTTGGGCACAACCTCTTCGCCGCCTTCCATCTTCACGACGTCGACACCGCCTTCCTTGAGCAACCGAACAGCATTACGGATCGCGGCCGCTTCGCTCTCGTGATAGGCGCCGAACGGCATATCTCCAACGATCATGGCGCGCTCAGCGCCCCGAACCACGGCTTTCGAATGATGGATCATCTCCTCCATCGTGACCGGAACCGTGCTGTCATAGCCAAGCGCGGTCATGCCCAGGGAATCGCCCACCAGGATCAAGTCCGCGCCGGACCTGTCAACGAGCTGTCCGGATGGAAAATCGGTGGCGGACACCATGACGATCGGCTCCCCCGCCGCCGCCTTGTCGCGAATATCGCCGACCCCAACGCGTTTCGCCATTACTCAAGTCTCCCGGTAGCGCACGATTGCAGACATAGGGTGCGCGATCCGGGCTTGGCCTTACATGGGCTTGCACCGATCTGCCGCCGGCATCGCGACGGCACGCTGACTAGCACAAAATTTCGCTTGTTGCGTCTTTGATGATCAGGAGGGTGGGTTGCCGGTTTGGCCGATTAGGTCCGGTGCCAAGGTGCCCGTTGCCAGAAATTCTCGGCAAGTTGGACCGTTTTGGTCTCAGCTTCGATGGCAGCGAGCGCAAGCGTCAGTTCAGGAATCGGCTCCGCAACGCCCGTCTCCGGGTCCACTTTGATTTCAGGCACCACGGCGTAAGCGGGTGCCGCCAACAAGATGGCCAAAAGCCCAGCGAACCCGGGGGCTATCAGGTTGCGCTTGGTCAATGAACCGATCATGTCGGCCTCCTTATCCCACGCCTTCGAGCCCCGTTCCGGCGCGCATGGCATTATGATTATCTCGCTAGTTCTACGATGCTGAGCGCCGCTTGGATCACCGCAGCTTGCAGAGGGGCCATGGGACTAGGCGCCCCGCCGATAGAACCGGCGCGAGTTTGTTGAGACAGGCACTTGTCGTGTGAGGACGCGGGGGCCTTTCGAGGCGCGTGGCATACCGAAAACCCTTCATTTGGTTTAGAAATGCCTTTGGCGTCGCGGCGGCACATCGAGGGACAGGCAATGGCGAAACAAAACGGACCGCAGGTCAGCCCGTTGGCGGGCGTTCGTGTTCTCAATTTGGGTGGCGCATGGGCCGGACGCGTCGCGTCCATGCTGCTAGCGGAGCAAGGCGCCGACGTCGTCGACATCGTGCGGCCCGGTCGCCCTGCGCACCCGGCCGACGGGCTGATGGACCGCGGTAAACGCGTCGTCGAGCTCGATCTAAAAGGTGCGGACGGCGCGAAATCCGCAAAAGAACTCGCCGCAGGCGCCGACATTGTATTTGACAATATGCGTCCAGGATCCGCGGATCGTCTGGGATTGGGCTTCGATGCGTTGAGCGGCGACGATACCGCGCCCGTCTATGTCGCGCTTCCTGGTTTCGCGGAAGGCGATCCCAATCGCGATGTGTTTGCCTGGGAAGGCGTGATCGACGCCGCAACCGGCGTTTACTCTGATATCAGCACGCTAACGCAGTGTCTCGGCGGCAGGCCGATTTACACCGCGATCCCCATGGCGTCGGCCTACGGCGGCGTGCACGGCGCGCTTGCCGCGTCGCTCGGTCTTTTTCATCGAAGGCGGACGGGACAAGGGCAACGCATCGAAGTCCCCCTAGCCGACGCGGTGATGTCGGCCATGGCATTGCTAGCCGCCAAATTCGAAGGCCAGCCGTCGCGTTACAACATGCCGACGGTCAGCAATGATATGATGGATGTCATGCTACCCATCTTGCGCGACGTGCGGCAGCACCTGACCGACGATCACGTCGCGACGATCGCGTCTTATCTAAGGCAGTTCGCGCCACCGACATTTGGCGACTATGAATGTTCGGATGGTCGGCGCCTGTACATCACAGCGACCGATCACGTTTATCAAACGCGCACGTTTCTCCAGGTCGTTGGCGTCTATGACGAGTTACTCGGGCAAGGTCTGGTTGCGGCAAATCCTTATCTCAGTGACGATGGCGGCAATAATCTCTATAGCGCCGGTTCGATGACTGTTGCATGGCGAAGGCGCATTCGTGATGCGATTGCCGCGCGCCTAATAACCCGGCCCGCGCGCGATTGGGAGATGGAATTGCGCGATGCAAACGTGCCTGTCACCGTTGTTCAAACCACGGCCGAATGGTTATCACGGCAACCATTGCAGGCGGCAGGCGTCACAATCGAATTGAATGATCCCAACGACGGCTCCACCCGGCAGCCCGGCCGTTTCGTCACCATCGAAAGTGACCGTTTGGCCTCACCGCCCTTGGCGCCCCGAGGGCCGGCACGCGGCGATCTTGCCTGGAGAGACGCGGCGGATGAATCGCTGGCGCCATCGAGGACCGCGACGTCTACGGCGATGCTCGAGGGGATTCGCGTGCTCGACCTGTCGAATGTGATCGCGGGGCCGGCGGCGGGCCGAACACTCGCCGAGTTCGGTGCGGATGTCATCCGGATCGATAGCCCGGCGCCCCTTGCTGGTCCGCGCCTCACCATGTGGTTCGGCTTGGATGTGAACCAGGGCAAGCGCGCCATCGTTCTCGATTTGAAGAAACCGGCGGGCAAAAAAGCGTTCGCAATACTGGTCAAGGACACGGACGTGGTCGTGCACAATTTCCTCGACCGTTCAGCGGAAGCGCTGGGCATCGACCACGCCGCGTTGGCCAAGGTCAATCCGGACATTATTTCCTGCCAAGTGAGTGCGTGGGGCGGCGCCGAAGGCGGGCCCTACAAGGACGATCCGGCTTTCGATCCGGTCCTACAGGCGGCCACCGGCATCATGACTCGCTATGGCTCGCCGGAACGCCCGCTGATGCATGCAACCGCATCGTGCGTTGACTACATAACCGGGTTCTCCGCGGCGCTCGGGGTCGCTCAAGCTTTGGTCGCGCGCGATATGGGGCGGGGCGGAAGCCACGTCCGCACATCTTTGGCGATGGGCGCCCAATTGGTCCAATT
>JANQOH010000224.1 GCA_028289725.1 Alphaproteobacteria bacterium | reverse complement strand
GTCAAAACCGCGCGGACGATCGCACGAACTTCATCACGCACCGGCCCATGACGCGACCTGTCCTCAAGCGTCGTATACCAATGTTCGGGCGGGTTCCGGCCCGCCGCCCGTTTCCAACGTAATCCTCTCAGAATTTTTTCCGCAGCCGGTGTTAACCGGTCCGGAATCGGGTGGCCACTCAGGCATGCCCATACACCCGTCCAACAGCGCGCAACCGCCCACGGATTATAGCCGCCGCCACCGGTCACGATCAGACGATCGGTAAGCGACGCCAACGCAGAGACCACGGCGCGGTGCGAGACGTTCGACAAACAGAGTTTTGACAACGGGTCCTCGTCCAAAGCGTCGGCCCCGCACTGCGCCATGATCGCTTGAGGCGCATACCAGTCGGCCATCGGCAGAATGGCGGCTTCCAAGACGTAGGCCATTTCCGTGTCATTGAACCCCGGCGGGACCGGCAAGTTGCGCGCATAACCGCCGGCGCGGTCGTCAACGCGCCCGGTGCCCGGCCACCGCTCGGCCTCGTGAACCGAAATCGTAAACACACGGGGATCATCGGCGAACGCGAATTCAACGCCATCGCCGTGGTGCGCATCGATATCGACGTACAGCACGCGCTCGAGACCATCGTCAAGCAAGCGCAGGAGGCCCAGAACCGGGTCGTTAAAGAAGCAGAAGCCGCTTGCGCGATCGCGACGGCCGTGGTGGGTGCCGCTGGCCGGGCTGAAAACGACGCCCGATTCGCTAACCAACTCGGCCGCGAGGACGGAAGCGCCGGCGGCGGTCGCGGGCCGTCGAAACATAGCCGGGCAAATTGGCGCCTCGATTGTGCCGATATTGAAGCGCTTTTTCTCGGCCTCGGTAAGTCGCTGATCACGCTCCGCCGCGATGACCGCTTCGACATAGGCCGCGTCATGAAATCGCGCCAATTGCGCCGGCGTCGCGCGCGGGCTGTCGACATAATTTTCTTCGTCGAGCCAGCCCAATGCGCGAGCCAAGTCGATTACCGCCGAGACGCGCGGGATTGCCAAGGGATGGCCACGCGCGAAGGACGTGTCTCGATAAATTTCGCTGCCAATGAAATACGGACGAGCTGCTGTCATCGAGCGGCACCATGACCGCGAAGAATGTCGGGTTCAATGGCCTGATGCCGTGTGGCTGGACAATATCTTTCCGTCTCACCATGCTGCGGGCCGCCGCGCGACCGCGCTGCCCAATGTCAGAATTTTGGGTACCCCTGATTGAGCTCTGTCCGATGGCACGGTCCGCAGTCAACACGCAACACAGGATGGCACCACCAACCGTGCGGCTGACCGACGCAAGGCTGGAATATGACGGCCGCTTGTTGTTCGAAAATCTGTCCTTCACGCTGGAAGCCGGAAAACTGACCTGCCTTCTCGGCCCAAGCGGCGTCGGCAAAACGAGCTTGCTTCGTCTGATGGCTGGCCTGACACACCCCGGCGAGTCTGGGCATGTCGCCTGCGACGATGGCGCGCCGACCGCCGGCCGCATTGCCTACATGGCGCAATCCGACCTTTTGCTGCCGTGGCTTAGCGTCCGCGATAATGTCTTGTTAGGTGCGCGCTTGCGCGGCGAACCGCGCGACCGCGACATCGCAGGTCGCCTGCTTCAGGAATTTGGTCTTGCGGACTACGCAGACCTCCGCCCGGCGGCATTATCCGGCGGGATGCGTCAGCGTGCGGCTTTGGCCCGGACGCTCGCGGAAGATCGCCCACTTGTATTGATGGATGAACCCTTTTCGTCGCTTGACGCCATCACCCGGGCACGCCTTCAGGATCTTGCAATTCTGGCGTTAAGCGACCGGACGGTCCTGCTGGTGACGCACGATCCCTTGGAGGCGCTCCGAATTGCCGATCGGATCGAAGTGATGGCCGGGCGTCCGGCGCGGCTTGGCGAAACACTGGTCCCGCCGGGAACACCGCCGCGCGATCCAGGATCGCCGGAACTGGCCGCGCTTTACGCGCGTTTGATGGCCCGGCTCACCCACGCCGCGGCCGCAACCGAAGTTTCACAGACTGGCGGAAACGACGGCCCGTGACGTTTTTGAGACCACTTCTGATTGCCCTCGGTGTCTTGTGCACATGGCAAGCCATCGTGTGGCTCGCCGCGACGCCACCGTACATCCTGCCGGGCCCCCATCTCGTCGCGATCGCCTGGTTCGAAAACGCGGGCATCATTCTCGAAAATGCCGTTGTAACGTTGGCGGAAATTGTCCTTGGGTTGATGATCGGCGCCTTATGCGGCGCGGTCAGCGCGCTGACCATGGCTTATTTCAGACCGGCGCGCACATGGCTGTTGCCCGTGTTGGTCGTCAGCCAAGCGATACCCGTCTTCACGCTTGCGCCAATCCTCGTCCTTTGGCTCGGCTACGGCATGGTGTCCAAGGTCGCGATGGCGGTGCTGATTATCTATTTTCCCGTCACCGCCACCTTCTACGACGGACTCAAACGCACTGATCCGGAATGGCTAGACCTTGCCGCGACAATGGACGCCTCCGGCTGGGCGACACTCGTGCAAATCCGTGTCCCTTCCGCTTTGCCGGCACTCGCAAGCGGCCTCAAGGTGGCGGCCGCAGCCGCACCCATCGGGGCCGTCGTCGGCGAGTGGGTCGGATCCAGCGCTGGCCTAGGCTATCTCATGCTGCATGCCAACGGCCGGATGCAGATCGACCTGACATTCGCGGCGCTCTTCACGCTCGCGGTCATGGCGGTCGCTGTTTACTTCGGTATCGATCGGTTATCGCGCCGACTCGTGCCCTGGCAAGCCGAAAGTGAGCCGTCCGCCTAAAACACGATTTGCCAGAGGATCACGAGGCAGGCCACCCAACCAACGACATAGGCCAGCGTTCGCACCCATGGGATGCCGGCAATGTGCACGATCGCTTGAACCAAACGCGCCCAGAAAAACGCCTGAGCGGCCATGGCCGTTGTGCCATCCGCCACACCAGCGATGTTCGCGGTAAGAACGAGGGCGGCGAATGGCACCAAGTTCTCAACCAAATTCATGTGGGCGCGGTAGTTCCGCTGCGCCCAATCCGGCAGGTCCGTGTAGTTGCCCGTCGGATATCCTGCGACGCGCGCCGCGCCGCGCTTACCCATTGCCGCAAGGATGTACGGCATCCATAAGATCAAGGCGAGCAAGGAACTGTAAGCGAGCCAACGGAGTTCGGCGGTTAGTACCATTTCAGTATTCATGGTCACCACTCCTAATCATGGAAATGAAAGCGTGAAACGCAGTTGTTAATTTGTGCTTAACGGTCACGCCGTGGCTTTCGACCTCTGTCTCGGGTTGTGCTTCGACTTGTGTTTTTCGAATTGCAGCCCGCCGGTTAATCGGGTTGAACCCCCTTCCCTGCCCCTTAGAATTGCGGCCATCAGAAAGTGACGCACGCACTGCGCATGATGAGGGAGGAAGTGGATGGCTGAGGAATTTACGATTGCGAACTTCCGGCATGTCGCCGATGGCCTGCAAGCGGGACAATTCGACATTGGCGAACGGAAAAAGGCGACGAGCCTTTCGGACTTGGATCCGATGTACAAGCAGTTGCTTGATGATCCTGTGCCGGTAATCCTGTCCGTGATTGGCCCAGACGGACGCCCTGGATTGACGCCGATGTGGTTCGACTATGAGGGCGACACGGTCCTGGTGAACACGGCCACGCAGCGGCCCAAGTGCGAATGGATTCGGAAGAATCCCCAGTTGTCGATGATCCTGGTGAACCCGAAAAACGCCTACCATTGGGTGAGCATGAAGTGCACCGTGGTCAACGAAGTACTCGAAGATGGGCCGGATGGTGCGCGTGTGACGGCGCAACTCAACAAGATCTGGAAAAAATATATCGGCGAAGGCGACGAGTATCAGCTGCGCGATCCGTCAATCGACGAGAAACGCGTGCTTTTCGAATGTCGGATCGACCGCATTGCGACATTCGGCAAGCCCTAAGCACGGCTCAACAGCCCAGCTTTGCTGAGCGCCTGAATTGGTTGGCGCGGCCGCACCAAGCGCGGCGCGCCAATCAATTCATTTGGTTTCGCTTTTTGAGCCCCTGAGTTTGAGTCTCAGGCCAGCAAAAATGTGCCGTGCCGTCGGCACATAGTAATTTCGGAAAGACGCGCGCTTGGTCTCCGGCATCGTATGCGGACCGCCGCCTCGCAAGACGTAATGACGCGTGTCGAACCACGGCAAGGAGTATTCGCGATACGGGAAATCGCGAAAACCAGGGTACGGATGAAATAGGTTCGCGCACCACTCCCATGCTTCCCCGGTGCGGCGCAGACGGCCCATTTCCTGCGCGACTTCCCACTCATATTCGTGCGGCAGTTCCGCGCCCGCCCACGCAGCGAACGCGGCCGCTTCGTACCGGTTGATGCCGATCACGGCACTCTCCGGATTCAAATCGTGCGTGCCCTTCGGTCCGGCGGCGATCCATTGCGCCTGCGAATCGCGAAACCAGCCGTGCGGCGCGCCGGCGTTCGCGTGGACGCACCATGCCCAGCCCTCGTCCGACCATAGACGCCGATCCGCGTAACCGCCGTCTTCCATAAATCCCAGATA
>JANQOH010000190.1 GCA_028289725.1 Alphaproteobacteria bacterium | reverse complement strand
GTCTTGCTCGGCAATGGCGAGCGCGTAATGCCCGAGCCAATTCTGGTCGGCCGCAATGCCGAGAAGGTCGAAGCCTTGGCGCATCAGGCCGGCCTAGAGCGCTGGACCACCGACCTCGACCAAGCGCTCGCTGAGCCGGACATGGAGATCTTTTTCGATGCGGCCTCGACCCAACTGCGCGCCGGGTTGATCGCGCGCGCGATCGACGCCGGCAAACATGTTTATTGCGAGAAACCGGTGGCTGAAACGGTGGCGGACGCCTATGGCGCTTACCAAAAAGCGCGGGACGCTGGGGTCAAACATGGCGTGGTGCAGGACAAACTATGGCTGCCCGGCATTCAAAAGCTCAAATTGCTGATCGACGCTGGTTTTTTTGGCCGCGTGTTTTCCGTGCGCGGCGAGTTCGGCTATTGGGTTTTCGAAGGTGATCTGCAGCCGGCGCAACGCCCTTCGTGGAACTACCGCAAAGAAGATGGCGGCGGCATCGTGCTCGATATGTTGCCGCATTTTCATTACGTGCTCGAAAATCTGTTTGGTCGCGTAAGCGCTGTCAGTTGCCTTGCGCACACCCATATCCCGGAACGTTGGGATGAGCGCGGCGAACGCTACCAGGCGACCGCCGACGACGCCGCGCATGCCACGTTCCAGATCGACGGCGGTGTCACCGCGCATTTCAATTGTTCGTGGGCCACGCGCGTCCGTCGCGACGACCTGTTGACCATCCAAGTCGACGGCACACACGGTTCGGCGGTCGCGGGTTTGCGCGAATGCCGAACGCAAGCACGGGTGAATACGCCGAAACCGGTGTGGAACCCGGACGTGCCATCAACGATCGACTACCAAGCCGGCTGGCATCTCGTGCCGGACACGATCGACTATGACAACGCTTTCAAGGCGCAGTGGGAAGCCTTCATTCGGCACGTTTGCGAGGATGCGCCGTTCCCATGGGACTTGCTCGCCGGCACGCGCGGCGTGCAACTGGCCGAAATCGCCTTGCAAAGCTCGGCCGAGCGCCGCTGGATAGATATACCAGAGCTGGATTCATAAGTATGGCAACCATCGCGTTACCGACAACGAGCGGTGAGACCGTTCCTTTCACATTCGGCGAGCCACGCGCCTTTGCCGCCCGCGCCAACCGTCCCTTCAATCGTGTCGCGTTCTCCGCCTCCCACGTGGTCGCGGACTCGCGTGCCCAAAACGATCCTTGGCTTGAACCGGCCCTTGACTGGGACGCGACCATGCGCTTTCGGCACCGGCTTTGGGACCTTGGCTTAGGGGTCGCGGAGGCGATGGATACCGCACAGCGCGGCATGGGGCTCGACTGGGCGACCAGCCAAGAGCTCATTCGACGCACGCTGGAAGCGGCCAAGACCGTACCCGGCGCGCGCGTCGCCAGTGGCGCAGGCACCGATCACCTGGCGTTGACGCCGGATCTGACCCTCGACGACGTGATCGCGGCGTACGAGGAACAAGTCGGTTTCGTCGAAGGCCTGGGCGGGCAAGTGATATTGATGGCGAGCCGTGCGTTGGCGGCGTGCGCCCGAGGCCCCGATGACTACATCAAAGTCTATGACCGGATCCTCGGCCAGGTTTCGGAACCCGTGATCATTCACTGGCTTGGCGAGATGTTCGATCCGGCGCTTGAAGGCTATTGGGGCCGCGGCGATCATCTGGCGGCAATGGACGTTTGCCTAGATGTCCTCGCGGCGCACGCGGACAAGGTCGACGGCATTAAGGTCTCGCTGCTCGACAAAGATAAGGAAATCGCCATGCGCCGGCGCTTGCCGGATGGCGTCCGCATGTATACCGGCGATGACTTCAATTATGCCGAACTCATCGATGGCGACGAATTCGGCTATTCCGACGCCCTGCTCGGCATCTTTGATCCGATCGCGCCCGCGGCGTCCGCCGCGCTTGACGCGCTTGCCGGCGATGACCAGAAAGCGTTCCATGAAATTCTGGCGCCGACCGTGCCTTTGTCGCGCCACATCTTTCGGGCGCCGACACGCTTCTACAAAACCGGCGTCGTGTTCATGGCCTGGCTCAACGGCCACCAAGATCATTTCGTGATGGTCGGCGGGCAACAGAGCGCGCGATCGCTTATGCACCTCGTCGAGCTCGTTCGCTTGGCCGACACAGCGGGTCTGATTCAAGACCCCGAACTCGCCGCGAACCGCCTACAGCATTTGCTCGCCGTTCACGGCGTCACGCATTAAACTTCGCAACTCAGCTGCCAATCCCCGTTTGCCGATGTGAGATGACCGACGCACCGCGCCTTACAATTACCGACATAGAGTTGTATGAGCGTGACGTGCATCTGCGGCTCCCCTTCCGGTTCGGCGTCACGACGTTGACCGAGGCGCCGCAAGGTTTCGCGCGTGTGCATATTCGGCTCGAAGACGGCCGCGAAAGCTGGGGCATGGCGGCCGAAGTCCTGGCGCCGAAATGGTTCGACAAAAACCTCGATTTGAGCAACGACGACAATTACGACCAGTTGCGCGCGGCGCTCGCGATCGCAAAGCGTCTTTACATGTCCGCCGGACCAGCCACGGCGTTCGAGCACTATCGCACCAGCTATGCGGAGCAAGTTTCCGAAGCTGCCAAATGCGATTTGAAGCCGCTTGTTGCGTGTTTTGGTCTTGCCGTGCTGGACAAAGCAATCCTGGACGCCTTGTGTCGTGTGCACAACGTGTCATTTTTCGATGCCATGGCAAATAACCTACCCGGCATCGAGAACTCACCATTAACGCCGGATCTCGCGGGATTTGATGTCGATGCATTTGTCCGCGGCCTCCGTGCCACCGACACCATCGATGCCCGCCACACGGTCGGCATGGTCGATCCGATCGAATCCGGCGGCGGCGCGGTTAATGATGGGTTGCCCGAGACGTTGGCGGACGTCGTAGCCGCATATGGCCATTGCTACTTTAAGCTTAAAGTTGGCGGCGATTTGGACGCGGACCTGACACGCTTGGCCGAAGTCGCCCACGTTCTCGACCGGATTGAAGACACGTATTACGCGACGCTTGATGGCAACGAGCAATACAGCAATGCCGATGCCGTCCGCGAGTTGTTGAATGGGATTCGAGGGACGCCCGCACTTACGCGACTCGCCGATGCCATTTTGTTTGTCGAGCAACCAATTGAGCGGGCCTTGACGCTTGAAACGGACATGACGTCGTTGGCATCGGACATGCCCATGATCATCGACGAAGCGGACGGCACGATCGACGCCTTTGTTCGCGCGCGCGATCTTGGCTACCAAGGCGTATCATCCAAATCGTGCAAGGGGCTCTACAAATCGATCCTCAATGCCGCGCGTTGTCGCCAGTGGAGCGCGGAGAGCGGCAGGCCGGAATATTTCATGTCGGCCGAAGATCTAACGACCCAAGCCGGTCTTGGCGTGCAGCAGGATTTGGCTTTGGTGAGCTACATTGGCTGTCGTCATGTCGAACGCAATGGCCATCACTATGTCAACGGCATGGCGGGCCAATCCGACGATGAGCAATCGGCATTCTTGACCGCGCACCCGGATCTCTATCGGGCGACGGACGGCGTGACGCGGCTATCCATTCAGAATGGGAAAATCGCCCTCGGATCGCTGTCCTGTGTCGGGTTTGCCGCCGCTGCCGAACCTGAGTGGTCGGCGATGCGGCCAATGCCGCATTCAGGGTGAACGCAAACGAACGTGACGCCGGCGCGCTTCATGCGCGCGGCAGAAACTCCTCTCGCGGACGCACCTTTCTGTCGTAGGATTGCTTGGGTCGGCAGTGATAACCCACATTTATCCATTTCGGATTTTGTTCTCTCAACGAGCGGACGATCGCGCGCGCTTCCGCGCGGCAATGTTCCCGGCTCTCAAAAAAGCCGACTGGCCGCACTTCCGAATCGAGCGGCCCGGGGACCACATACAAAGCAAGGACAAACAAAGTCGTTTTCATGGATCCGCCGATCTTTTCCGTCGATTCACCAAGACTATACGCCCGAAATGGTCAAGTAAATCATGGCACTCGGCTACGCCGCGCGAGTCCCCGATCGACCTTCGTACAAATCGCGGCCTTCGACCAAGGCGCGCATCTTGGCGTCGGCGATGGGTCGCTTGAGCATCCAAAATCCGCAGTCGGGATGAATGTAACGGACGCGTCCAGTCCCAATCGCCGTTTCCGCCCGCTCGATCGCACGGGCGATATCATCGGCGGTTTCGATTTCCGTTCGTTTGACGTCGACAACGCCGAGCCCCATGCCGATTTCCGGCCGGAGCTCACGGAAGGCCGCAAGCTCTTCGACAGGGCGATGCGCGTTCTCCATGACAATGTGGTCGACATGCAGCGCATTTAGATAGTCGAGCAACTTGTTCCACGTCCCGCGCTGAACCGACTGTCCGCCATAATTGCCGAAACAAAGATGAACCGCTGCGACCCCGGTTACCGCATCGAGCACGCGGTTAATGCTTTGCGCGGCGATCTGCCATTCGTGTGGGTGGCCCGGCAGGTTGGCTTCGTCAACCTGAACCACATCCGCTTCGCAGTGCGCCACTTGCTCGGCAAGAACCCCGGCGATCGCATCGGTCAGCGCGGCAAGATCGCCATATTCCTTATCGATCAGCGTTTTCGCCAGCATGTGCGGACCGGTGAGCGTGAACTTGAACGGTGCCGCTGTCAGGCAACGGGCGCCAGCACAATCGCCCGGCAAATCAAGCGTCCCCGAACCGAGCGGACCGTCGACCACGCCAGGCGGTCGGCGCCGGAACGCCATGCCCGGTTGCGCCCGGTAGGCCAGAAGCTCATCAAACGCAATCTCGGTCCGCACACCGGCCATCGGTGCGACGAAATAATCGATCATTCCGTTCGTTTCGGGGTGATTGACGTCAAACCGTGAGAGCTCGCCATCGCACACGAGGTCGAGACCGGCGCGTTCTTGCGTGTGCAGGACGACCCGCGTGGCGTCGGTCAGCGCCTGTTCACTCGGGCTTGCCGCAAGCCAATCCGGGACCGGATAGGATCCGACGACAGTGGTTTTGATGCGGCTTTCATTCATCGCCATCGCTATTCCCCTTCTGGCGGCGAGTCTAGAATAGCGGCCGAAAGAACGCCACCGCTGGCCATTTCGCCTTGACGCTCGGATGAGCGCGCCGTCATGGTTTTGTGGCGGAAATAACATAAGGCGTGTGTGGGAGGGTTAGATGATCAGGATTGTTTCGCGGGCGCTTCTCGGGGCCATCTTCGCGCTTGGTGCCATCGGGGCCTCGGCCAATGATTATCCCTGGCAGCCCGAGAAACCGATAACCATCGTCGTGCCCTGGGCCGCCGGCGGGTCGACCGACCAGGTCACACGCATTCTCGCTGGTGAACTGGAAGACGCGCTTGACCAAAAAGTGGTCGTGGTCAATCAGCCCGGCGCATCCGGCTCGATTGGCAAAAAGAATGTCTGGCAGGCCCCCCACGACGGTTACACCTGGGCCGCTGGCTCACCAAAAATGCTCGGCACTTACAAACTCGTCGGTTTGTTCGACACCGAGATGGAGGATTGGCGCTCCTATCTCGACGTTGTCACGCCGACTTTGGTCGGCGTCAATCCCGACTCGCCCTACGAGACCATGGACGATCTGCTAAAAGCCATGAAAGAGCGGCCGGGCCAGGTCACCGTCGCGACCGCTGGCGTCGGCTCTTCGGGCCACACGGCGATTGAAGCCATCGCTCAGGCCACCGGATTGACCTACAAGCACATTAGCTATGACGGCGGCAATCCGGCGGTGATCGCGACCGTCGCCGGCGAAACTGAGGTCACCACCCAACTGTCCGTCGAACAAATCGAGATGGCGCGCGCCGGCCGGCTGCGCATTCTGGCGGTGATAGCCAACGAAGCGATCGCGCTTGCCGGCATCGGGACCCTGGAACCAGTGACAAAATGGACCGGCCCGTTGCCCGATACGCGAACGCATATGGGCATTTTTGCCCCCGCCGACGTGCCGAGCGAAGTGCTTCAGACCTTCGATATGATTTGGGAAGAGCGCATCAAATCCTCGCAAGCAATCCGTGACTACGCGGCCGAACGCGGCACCGTGATGACAACGGAATATGGCGACGCGGCCATGGAGGCCGTGCGACCGACCGTGCAGGCCGACGCCTGGTCGCTGCATGCCGCTGGACGAACAATCGCGTCACCCGAGGAATTCGGCATCCCGAAGCCCTAGCGCCACATAAGACATGGTCAAGGCGGATTTCCTTGCCGGTC
>JANQOH010000178.1 GCA_028289725.1 Alphaproteobacteria bacterium | reverse complement strand
AACCGCCGCCAATCGGCGGCCAGCGAAGAGCCCGGGAGAATCGCTTATCGCGTTCTCCCGGGCTTTTTGCTGGCCAAGCGATTCCGGGGGCCGTGCCCTCTCCGAACATCTCTGTGACGCCGGTCGCACGTCCCCTCCGAAACCCAGTCTATCGTTAAGTGCCGGGTAGCATTTTTGGCCTATCTGTCTCAGGTGCGCCCACCGGCGAAAGATGGAGCTGTCGGAAGAATAGCGTTCGTGTCATCATGGCAACATCATGTGCCGGGTGACTTTTACGGTATTCGATTTAGGGGAAAGAGATTTCGGAGGGATCGTATGTCGAAGAAATATGCCACCATGAGTTTACTTGTTCTTGGTCTTTCCGCTGGGATCGCACAAGCACCTCTCGCGGCGGATAAGCCTATTATTCCATTGGAAACGCACGCGGCTGTCTCGATTGACGAGACGGCGATGCTGCGGTTTGACGATTACGCCGGCAAGATTCCGGATAGTCGGATCAAACGTCTGATGCGTTCCGGGCCAATCCTCGGCGACCGCGTATTGTTGAAGAACGAGGTTGCGGTGTACTTCCCGGACGGCCACATCGTCTCGACCAAGATTGAGTTCCACAACTACCGGCCCGTCGGCAATCTGGAAGCGTGGAACGTCTACACGGCCGATCAGATCGAGCCGAACCCGCGCTATGGGATGGTAAACCAGATGGACAATGTCTTCGGCCATGCGTGCGCCGAAACGGTCTATACGCGTGGCAGCAATCGCCGCGGCGGCGAGAGCTTTGCGCGCTTGCGTCGGAACGATCATGGGATCTTGACGTTCGAGCTCGACACGCCTGGTCGGTATGACTACCTGACCGGCGAGGCGACGCGGTCCTATACGCTGACAAGTGCGATCGACCCGTACTATCTCGGCGATCCGCAAGTCGTTCGGGCTTTGGCCGACACCTGCCGCTCGGCCGGTACGGCGATCGCCGAGCTTCAGAGCCGCTAATCTCCCACGCCCTTTAAGGGACCTGGGTACCGGGCCGCGCTACGGCGGTACTGACCTCTACTTTGTCGTAGCGCGGCGGGCCCAGCGGGGCGCCCAATTTAAGTCCCCGCGAAATTGGTAAATCCGTTTACCGAACTATTTTTCAAAGGGACGCGAGGCGTCGCGACGGAGTTTGTTTCGACCTCCGTGCAAAGCGTCCTCTCATTCATTTCGTGCAGACCCACGCCCGAAGACAGGGGGCAAGCATGCTTCGGATAGTTTTAATCGCTTTGGTTGCCATGACCTTGACTGGCTGCGCCGGCCGGCTAGGGAATGATCTGAAGCATGATTTCGCGGTTTACGTTGATCGGGCCGAGCTCCCGAATGCTTCGTGCCAAGTCGATCTCGGATTGAACAACAATCTCGACACCGACTACGCCAATTTCGAATACGCCTTGAATTTCTTTGATAGCCAAGGCCGATGGTCGGCGGGGCCTACGCATCAGGGCGACTATTTGCCGTCAGGCGGAACATCGAAACGCGATTACATCCTTCCCGTCGATTGTGATCGACTGGCAAGTGCAAAAGTCGCGCGTGAACTTTGTCTCGATATCGTTGGTTGGCCCGGCAAGCAGGATTGTTACGACATCGACGCGATCGTGATTAACGACGTCGTGGCGATGCAGACGCCGCCAACACCGGCGCCACAGCCCACTGACACACAAGCGCAACCCGCGCCGCCTGCGCCAGCCGCGCCGAGCGACGTCGTCCCGGACAGTAAGCCGCGTTTCTACTCGGTCTATTTCGAATGGAATAGCCACGAGATCGATGCGATGGCGCAGCGGGTGATCGAATCGATCGCGACCGATTGGGGCGGCGCGCGGGATGCCGTGCAGCTGATTGGCCATGCCGACCGTTCTGGGTCTGATGATTACAATCAGGCGCTGTCTGAACGTCGAGTACAATCCGTGGCTGCCGCTCTTCAAGCCAAGGGATTCACGGCAACGCGACTGACAGGCGTTGGGCGGGGCGAGACCGACCCACTGGTGCCGACGCCCGATGGCGTTCGCGAGCGCCAAAACAGGCGGGTTGTCGTCATGATCGAGGTCAGATAGACCAACTCCAAAGTGGCAAGAGACCGTTGAGAAAGGCCCGGCGCCGCTGAGAAGCGCCGGGCCTTTTCTCGTGCGTTTCCTGTGTGTGCAGCCAAACCAATCGTCGCGGGGCTCTCGCTGCTATGCGGCAAATTCGACCTGCATTGCAATAACGGGCTCGGCACATTCCGCCGTTACGCCACTAACCTCGTTTTCCAATGCAACGCGCGGATTCGTAGCCGACAAAGCTCAAGCCTTATCGCGCGTGTCTCAATGGGCTGCTCTCTCCGGCCAATTGGCCCTGGCATGTCGATTGCTTCGTGCCATATCGATAGGCAACGGAGCACCGGCATGCGTCATTCAATTGCCACGATTGTTTTTGGCCTAGGGCTGTTGGCCGCTTCCATGGCGTTGGCCGGCGGCGACCGCTTTGTGACGCTATATCAATGCCCTCATGCCGAGATCCTGTGTCTCGAGAAGGTCGGCTACAACTATCAAATCTGCGGCACGCTAACCGGGCTCAACGAGGTGTCACAGGAGTTTCCGCAGTGTCCCGCGTCCGATCGCGCGGCCTGTGTCCCGTGCTGGTTTAGTTCCGTCAAGGCGACAAGCGGTTATTGCCGTGCCAAGTATGGCGCCGACTGCGGCCATTTTATGGAGCAGAATGCGAACTGGAAGGGTGAATGGCGCGATCTCGATTGGCCGGATCTGACGCCGCTTTATAGCCTTTGGCGAAACAGTCCGCTCAGCGATTATTCCGAGTAGCGGCGCGGTTCACCAAACCGATCTACAGCGCGTTGAGTCGTGCGACCGCCTGATCCAGCTTTTGCCGCGATAGGTCCGCGTCCGCGCGTCGCTCACGCTGTTCTTCCACGACGTCCTCCGGCGCGCGCTCCAAAAATTTCGGATTGCTGAGCTTCTTGTCGATCTTGGCGATTTCGCCATTGATCTTCGAAAGTTCGCGTTCCAGGCGCGCGCGCTCTTCCGCGATGTCGATAAAGTCAGCGATCTTCAAAAGCAACGTCGCATTGTCCAAGACAATCTGAATGCTGTCGCCCCGGTCCGCGTCCTGGCTCGGCTGCGCGCTGATCGATGCGTCGACACGCGCCAAAGTCTCGATGGTCGTTTTGTGCGTTCCAAACCAAGCGCACAACCGCTCGTTCGCGTCGGCCAACTGCAAGGGCACCGTGGCGCCCGGCGGTACATTCATTTCGGATCGAACCGACCGCACTTCGCCGATCAGCCGAACGATCCAATCCATTTCCTGTTTTGCGGACGTGTCGATTAATCCCTTGTCGAAGGCTGGCCATTCCGTGGTCACCAACATGTCGTGTTCGTGCTTGGCCAAGGACTCATGAAGCTCTTCGGTCACAAAAGGCATGAGCGGGTGCAGCGCTTCCAACGTTCGCTCCAGAATCCACGCCGCGGCTGACCGGGTCTCTGTCTTGTCCGCCCCGTCATCGCCATAGAGCGCCGGTTTCGCGATCTCCAAATACCAATCGCAGAACGTGTGCCACACGAAACTGTAGAGTGTGTTCGCGGCTTCATTGAAGCGGTACGCATCCAATGCCTGGCCCGCGTCACGAACGGCCTCGGCGCAGGCACTGATGATCCAGCGGTTAGCCGTCATCGCGCAGCCTGCCGGATCAAATCCAGCTGCGTAGGCGCACTCGTTCATTTGGCAGAACCGCGCGGCGTTCCAAAGCTTCGTGACGAAATTTCGATAACCAGCAACGCGCTGCTCGGAGAGCTTTATGTCGCGTCCCTGCGCGGCCATGGCCACGAGGGTGAAGCGCAGGGCGTCGGTGCCGTAGGCATCCATCAGTTCCAATGGATCGATGACGTTGCCCTTTGACTTCGACATTTTCTGGCCCTTTTCGTCGCGGACCAGGGCGTGGATATAGACGTCACGGAACGGCACATCGTCCATGAAGTGAAGGCCCATCATGATCATCCGGGCGACCCAGAAGAAGATGATGTCAAATCCGGTAATCAGCACGTCGCCGGGATAGAAGGTTTTCAGTTCGGGCGTTTGTTCGGGCCAGCCGAGCGTGGAGAACGGCCACAGGCCGGATGAGAACCAGGTATCCAAAACATCCGGGTCGCGCGTAATTTTCGTTGGTTCGCCGTAGTGGTCTTCCGCCAACTTCACGGCTTCAGCCTCATCCATCGCGACGAAGATGTGGCCGTCGGGGCCATACCATGCCGGGATTTGGTGGCCCCACCATAATTGCCTGGAGATGCACCACGGCTGGATGTTGCGCATCCATTCGAAGTAGGTGTTTTCCCAGTTCTTGGGCACGAACCGGATACGCCCCTCCTCCACCGCTTCGATGGCCGGTTTCGCGAGCACCGCGGCGTCGACATACCATTGGTCGGTCAGCCACGGTTCGATAACCGTGTTGGAGCGATCGCCATAAGGCACGGCGTGCACTTGGTCTTCGATCTTTTCGAGCAGACCCAAGGCTTCCAAATCGACGACCACACGTTTGCGGGCTTCAAAACGGTCTAGGCCGCGATATGGCTCCGGCACCGCATCGTTGAGCTGGCCGTGTTTGTCGAGAATGTTGATCGCTTCAAGGCCGTGACGCCGCCCGACCTCAAAGTCGTTGAAATCATGCGCCGGCGTAATCTTGACCGCGCCGCTGCCCTTCTCGGGGTCGCTGTAGGTGTCGCCGACAATCGGAATGCGGCGCCCGACCAAGGGAAGCAGGACGTGTCGGCCGATCAAATGCGCGTACCGCTCGTCATCGGGATGCACCGCGACGGCCGTGTCGCCCAGCATGGTTTCCGGACGGGTCGTGGCGACCGTGATGAACGAATTGGGTGCGCCTTCCTCGGCGCCTTCGAGCGGGTATTTGAAGTGCCACAAATGACCTTTGGTCTCGCGCTGGTCGACTTCGAGGTCGCTGATCGCCGTCAGGAGCTGGCAGTCCCAGTTGACCAAGCGCTTGTCGCGGTAAATCAAACCTTCGTGGTAGAGCCGGACGAAAACGGTGCGGACTGCTTCGCTCAGCCCTTCGTCCAAGGTGAAACGCTCGCGCCGCCAATCCGGCGACGCGCCCAAACGTTGCAGTTGCTTAACGATCGTGCCGCCCGACTCGGCTTTCCATTGCCAGACGCGATCGACGAATTTCTCGCGGCCGAGGCTCGCGCGATCGGTCCCCTCTTCGCGCAGTTGGCGCTCGACCACCATTTGCGTCGCGATGCCCGCATGGTCTGTCCCCGGCTGCCAAAGCGCGTTGCGGCCGCTCATACGGCGGTACCGAGTCAGCACGTCCTGGAGTGTCATGTTCAAGGCATGCCCCATATGGAGGCTGCCGGTCACGTTCGGCGGCGGCATCATCACGGCGAATGGCGCCTTATTGTCGGACGCCTCGGCCTCGAATGCGCCGGATTGATCCCAGCGTTCTGAAATGCGCGCCTCGACGCTCTGCGGGCTATAGGTCTTATCGAGCATGGCAGTTCGGTCTCACCAAAACGCGAACCGCGCCATTTGGGCGCGGTTGAATCCGTTCACCGGTCCAATCTGACCTGCTCGAACACCCGCCGCGACGCGGCGCGCGATCAGGTCTTGGCTTGTTCTGATAGCCGCTTAATTTCGGCCTGAACCATGGTTTCAACCATGCCCGGCAGGTTTTGGTCAAGCCAGCTTTTTAGCATCGGGCGGAGCAGTTCAGCGACCAATTGTTCGACAGTCCGGCCGCCAAATTCGAGATTTGCGTCGGTGCTGGCGGCGGCTGCGCTGAGTGACGCCAGAGCGGCGACCGAAGCAGCTTCGGTATCCGCGGATACAAGCTGGTCCGAATCTGGTGCCGGTTCCTCCACCACCTCGTCCACCAATTCCAGATCCACTTCTTCTTCCTCGACGGGTTCCGGTTCTGGCTCCGGTTCGGGTTCGGGTTGTGGTTCCGGCTCGGGTTCGGCGGCCGCCTCCATTTCTGGCTCAGGCTCAGGTTCCGGTTCGGGTTCTGGCTCCAGCTCTGGCTCGGGTTCCGCGACCGCCTCAATTTCGGGTTCTGGCTCCGGTTCGGGTTCTGGCTCGTCGACACGTTCCGTCAGTTCGAGGACATCATCGGCGCCTTGGCCTCCATCCTCCGCCGATTCCTCGGCAGCCTCGGCACCGTCGTCCACGCTATCGTCGCCATCCGACGAAATGATTCGCCGAATCGACGACAGGATCTCCTCCATTGAGGGTTCCTGTTGCGCATTCTCTTCGGTCATTGCCATGTGATCAGTCCCCGCCGATTGACGCCCTGGCGCTGCAAATAACCTCAAGCGACTCGGCCGCTTGCATGGCCGGTCGCGTTGGCGTTGAGGCCGCTGTACCTAAGGAAATACTACTCTACTCCGAAGGTACCACCGCGCACCAACATTATCCGTCCGTACACCCCCCGAACAGTTAGGAGCCTATCATGATTTCCGCGCGGTGGCACTTGCCAGGCGCACCAAAGACAAGATTTCCGAACAACCCGAAATGTCGTTCGGAAATCCCAACGATTCTTTGGTAGAGCTAGTCGGTGCCGACGTCGCGCAAATCCGATTCGAGATTGAGAGGATTTGTGCCGCTGAAGTCTTCCCCGAAACCGATCCATTTGTCGCGGACCTGGTCGTAATACTCGGTCGGGTCATAGAGTTGAGTATTGAGGCCCAAGTCACCCGCAACCATGCGTCCGACGACCTGCAGGAGCTCAAATGAAAACACGACCTCGGCGGATTGTTCGCGCACGAGGGCGACGCGCGCCTCGAACAATTCTTGCTCCGCGTCCAAGACGTCGAGCACGGTCCGCGCGCCGACCGCGGCTTCTTGCTGGACACCCTCCAACGCGATTTCGTTCGCGCGCACGGAGGACTCAAGCGCTCGAATGCGTGCGCGGCTTGTTTGAAGGCGCTCCCACGTCTCGGAGACGCCTTCGCGCGCTTGCCGCCGCGCATCGTCGAGCTCCCGGCGACGCTGTACCGCGATCTGACGAAGCTCGCGGATCCGGGCGTACTCCGAACCCGATTGATAAAGCGGAACGCGGACATTCGCGGTGAGCGAAGCCGAATCCGATTGCGAAAAGAAGGAATTTGGATCCAGGCCGCGCTGTGCAACACCGTCCAAGGTGACCGTCGGCAACAGGCGTGCGCCCGCGGCGCTGATATCGTGCAGCGCCGCCCGCTCGGTAAAGCCCGCGCGCAATACGCCGGGGTTCCGTTGCAATGCGCCTCCTTCGGCCGCCTCGCGGCTTTCCGGCAACACAACGGCATCGGACAATTTGGGAAATGTCAGCAGACCCGGCGGTGTGCCGACCAAACGTTCGTAATTGGCGCGTGAGATGTCCAAGTTGCCTTCAGCTTCGATGCGCGAGGCGGAAGCATCGGCCAATCTTGCTTCGGCTTGTGATACGTCGGTTCGCGTCACCTCGCCGACCTCGAACCGGTCGAGCGTCGCCTGGAGCTGACGCTCAAGCACTTTCTCGTTGTTGATGTTGAGTTCGATCACCGATTGATCGCGGACCACGTTCATGTATGAGGTTCCGGCCGCCACCAAAATCTGTTGTTCAACGTCGATCAAATTTGCGCGGCCGGCGAGCACGCGGCTCTCGGCTGCTTCGGTTTCGGCCACGGTCGCGCCACCCCGGTAAAGCGGCTGCGACAAACTAACCCCGGCGGATGAAGGCAAAGTGCTGGTACTGCTGACGAGGCCCGTCGCGGCGGCTTCGTTGGCTGTGTAGTTCTTGCCAACACTGCCGTTGATCTCGACCGTTGGGCGCCAACCGGAAAGCGCCGACGGTACACCTTCGTCGACGGCTCGAAGGGCCGCGCGCTCGGACAGCAATTGCGGATTGCCCGCATAGGCTTGCGCCAGCGCCTCCTCAAGCGTTTGGGCAGAAGACTGGTGAGCGGCGGCGGAGAGCCCGAATATGAGAGCCAAGACCGAGGCTGATAATCGATTTCCCTTGGACATTTCAGTATTACCGGTTTTTGTTATGGTCGAAGCTTAGCAATAATGGCCAGAGACTAGTATATCGGCATCGTCTCGTCGATGCGTCTTGCCCAGGCATCTATGCCGCCTCTTAGGTTTACGGCGAGAGGGCGCCCGGTTCCCCGCAACCATTGGGTTGCATAGGCGCTGCGTTGGCCGTGGTGGCACACCACAATGACCGGCAAATCCGCTGGAATCTCATCAATTCGCGCCGCCAACTCGTCCATCGGAATGTCCAGGCTTCCGTCAAATCGGCACAAGTCCAATTCCCAAGGCTCGCGGACGTCCAAAAGGCAATGGGTCTCGCGCGCCTCTATGCGCGCCGCGAGTTCGTCAACCGTCATTTCGAATGGTAAACGATCGGATGATTCGACCGCTGGTCTGGGGTCGCCGGACGACATCTCAGAAAACGAAACCCGCCTCAGGCGCGAATCCGGGCAAAGCAGGCACAGCCGCGTCGAACAAGGGACGCTGCGCGATGCCGCCGGCGGAGCGAAGAAACAGGGTGACTTGGCCGGCATGGCTCCGGTCACGCAGCGCCGGGTTTTCGAGCACTGCGACCAAACGGCCATTGTCCGTCAACTGGGCCAGCAGGGCCTCAGGCACGTGGGACACGGCGCCCTCCAGCAAGATGACGTCGTAAGGCGCCTGGCCTTCATGACCGGACGCCAATTCGCCGGATAGGACCACGGCGTTATCAATCCCAATGTCGACCAGCAGTTCGCTTGCACGCGCGTTGAGCGCGTCGTCCGACTCCAGACCGAAGATGGTTCCTGCCAATTGCGCCATCACCGCCGTCGAGTATCCGGTGCCGCAGCCAACATCCAAGACCGTGTCGGCATCCCCAATGTCGGCGGCTTGGATCATCTGCGCCAGAACCGCCGGCTCCATGAGATAACGACCTGGGGCGATCTGTAGATCCTCATCCACGTAGGCGACGCCACGCAGGCCCTCGGGCGCGAAGCGTTCGCGCGGCACCTTGGAAAAGGCCGCGATCAGACGCGGGTCGACGACCTTGTTCGGCCGGATTTGGCATTCGACCATGTTGAGCCGCATGGCATCGAAGTCAGTCATTTGGTGAATCGCCTTTCATTCGCCGACGACATCAGACCCTGGGAACGCTTAACTTATAGTAAGCATGCCGAGCCGAGACAATTTGTCCGCAGCCCGCCTGCGCTTGACCGGTTGTCGGGCCTTGCCTATACCCAAGCGGCCCTTGCGCGGCGCGGCTTCGCTTGCGCCGAAAGACCCGGCCGGGTGGCAGAGTGGCTATGCAGCGGACTGCAAATCCGTGTACATCGGTTCGATTCCGGTCCGGGCCTCCAAACATCGCCTGAAACTAGCGGTATTCAAGGTCGGTGGACGCATTTCGGACCGCCGGCCAGCGTCCGATTCCTTTAACCGCTAGTACGCATCTTCGTAGGCTGCGTGAACCTCGGCGTCGGATTTGTCCTTCAGGAAATCCAGCTCGCCGCGTTTGTGCTTGACGTAAATGTCGGCGAACCCGTCGGGAAACCATGTCGGGGCGACCGGATCGTTCTGGAACAATTCGAGCGCGGTCTCGAGGCTTTCCGGCAGGCGGCGGTATCCCCGTTGGGCGAGCACTTCGGCCGACAGGAGCGAGAGGTCTTCCGACGTCGCCGGCGGTGTTGGCATTCCGTCCTCGATGCCTTGCACGCCCGCATGCACAATCGCGGCGAGTTGCAGGTAGGGACTCGCCGCGGCGTCGGCGGCGCGATATTCGAAATTGAATTGTGCGGCCTTGTCGACCTCGCCGATATCGAAAAGCGGACACAGCCGCACGCCGGCCTCGCGGTCTTGCGCGCCCAAATTGTTAAAGGGTGCACTCCAGCGGTGCGGGCTCAAGCGCTGGTATGAAATACCGCTCGGCGCGGTGAGCGCGACAATCGCAGGCAGGTACTTCAATATCCCGGCGACGAAACTTCCGGCCGTGTGCGACAGGCCGGTCGCACTCTCTGGGTCGTAGGTGGCCGGTTGGCCATCGTCATCGACGAAACTCATGTGGACGTGAACACCATTGCCGACGCCGTCCGGATCGCGCAATGGCGTAAAGCTTACCGGCCGGTCCAGGCGTTCGCCGACGATACGGATCAGTTCCCGCAGCATTAGCGCATGGTCGGCACCGCGGAGCCCGTGCTGAGGCCCACTTGTGACCTCATATTGGTCAACGCCATACTCTTTGAGAAACGTATCGGGCTTGAGCCCGCTTTCGCGCATCACGGCGGTCAATGTCTCGCCAAACACACGCTGTACGCGGAAGCCACCGTATGAATAGGCGCTGCCGGCCGCGCTGCGCATCGCCTTGAAATGAAACTCCTGCTCGAATGCGCTGTTTAGCGTCAAGCCGGCGACACGGTGCAGCCGGTCCAACGCGTCGGCCAAGATTGACCGAGTGCAGCATTCCCACGGTGACCCGTCGAGGCGTTTGATCGTTCCGACCACGAAGCTCTCGGCTGGCAGGCCATCTTCGAACGCCGCGCGGACAAGCGTGTTTGGATCGGGCACGAGGAGAACGTCGCCGAAGGCACCATAGGGCGTATCCGCGATAAGGTCGAAGCAGGTGATTTGCACATTTGTCGGTGTCCAGCCGACGCCGCGGCGCAATCGCGCGTCCAAGTCGGATGCCGGGACGCTTTTGCCGCGAATTTTCCCGGCAATGTCGCTGCACCCAACGAAAATCAGCTCTTCACGCTTCATATACGGTGTCCCCCGATTTGCGCGCCGATCTTGACGGAACCCGATGGTGATTGGAACCTGCCGGTCCAGACCACCCCCAGCCAGTTGGATTGCGCCATTCATGAACCACGCGACGCACCAATGACCGGCGATCTTCTCGGATCGGATGATCCGCCGCCGGTCAATCTGATCAACGGCGAAGGCGATTCCCCTGTCCTCTTGACCTGCGATCATGCGGGCCGGGCGGTGCCGGCGCGCCTCGGCGACCTTGGTGTCCATGCATCGGAGATGGATCGCCACATCGCCTATGACATCGGCGCGGAGGCCTTGGCCGTGCGGCTCAGCGCGCTATTGAATGCGCCTTTGGTGACGCAGTCGTACAGCCGCCTCGTGATTGACTGCAACCGGCATCCCGCGGTGCCGGACAGCATTGTCCGCGAGAGTGACGGGACGCACATTCCCGGGAACCATGATTTGCCCGATTGGCATCGCGCA
>JANQOH010000154.1 GCA_028289725.1 Alphaproteobacteria bacterium | reverse complement strand
AATTGGCGGGCCGCTCCGCCCCGATCGTGGCCAGCGCGCCGAGGCGCATCAGCGCTGCGCCATCGCCATCAATTGCGATCACCCGTTTGTCCGGTTGGGCGAGCGCCAAGCCAAGCGCCAGGCTCGAAGCGCATCCCATCGACCCGACCATGTAGAGCTGATTGGCACGATCCCCGAGCGCATAGAGCTCGCGACCGGTATAGCCGGTGCTGGCGATAAGAATGTCGCTTGCGCCGGCCGCGCTTTGTATCGCCGACAACACGTCGCGTCGGCTCAGCGTCGGCTCGATTGCCGGCGGCAGGTTGGCCGCCGGGGCCGCCCGATAAGTCGCTTGTCGTTCGAGTGCGTGAGGCGCGACAGAACCCTTGGACATGACCAACGCATACGGCCGGCCCATCGCGGCCATGTGCGCATCCGCCGCGTCGAGGGCCGGTCCGATCTCTTCCGCCTCGGATGGAAAACGCCGCCAAGGAATTTCCATTAATTCAAGCTGGTCAGGCGTGAGGGGTCCCATCAACGCGTGCTGCGGTTCATCTTTGGCGCCGCCGGGTTCGCCCCGCCACGTCACGATCAAAAGGATGGGGAGCCGAAACGTCCAAGTCAAAGAAGTTAGCGGGCTAACCGCATTACCAAGCCCCGAATTTTGGAATATCGCCACGCCACGCCGGCCGCCCAACGTCGCGCCGGCCGCCACCGCGACCGCATCGCCTTCGTTGACGGCACCGACATAGCGCAAATAATCGGCGCCAGAAACATAGTTGATGAACGGCGTTAGGTATGAACACGGGACGCCGGAATAGAGGTCAAATCCGCGCGTGCGCGCGGCCCCGACAAACGCCGCCGCTTCAATCACACGAAACTCCCAGCCAGGACCAAATCATCAACATGGTTGATGTCCAGCCAATGGCCCGTCGTATAGACCACTTTGAACGGCTGACCGGCAGCGACCATGCGTGTGAGCAGATCGTGCATGCGCAGCGCCCTGAATCCCTCTGGATCGTCGGTACGGCACGCCGCAATCGTATCGCGCAGCGCCGCGGCACCTGGCGCGGTGAAACGCATCAAACCCATCCACTCACCGTCAATGCGCGATTGCGGTTGTTCGCTCATCTCTACCAACCACACGTCGCGGCTATAGGCCTCGCGGCCGTAGGTGAGTGACGCTGTGACCAAATCGGCGCGCCGGTCGGGACCGCGATTTCGGCTCTCCTGCCAATTCGTATCGACGGCGATCGCCGCGATCGGCATGGACCCGTCATCGCCCGAATCGGCCGACAGTGCGTCGGCGAGCATATCGAGCACATGACGGCGGAACAGTACGTCACCGTAAGACACGAAGAGATCGCCATCCGTTAGTCGACTATCGGTATCGAACGCGCAAGCCAAGGATGCAACTTCGTGCGTGTCGGCAAAGTCTGCGTTGTCGGCATAACCAAGCCCAGGCAAATCGAACGCATCCTTGCCGTGTCCGCGCACGACCGTAATGTCCTTGACACCGGTCCGGCGATAGGCATCCGCGATGTGACCAAGCAGTGGCTTGCCCGCGACTTCGAGCATGGCTTTCGGCACGGTTTCGGTCAGCGCGCCAAGCTCTTGCCCCCGCGCCGCGGCGAGCACGACGGCACGGGCCGTACGATCATGCGGAAGGTAAAGTTTCTCGGCCTGTTCCAGTTCGTCGGCGCCTTGCAAGCGAAACACTTCGCCGACTGGCGCAATCGCATCTTCGACACCGAGCAAGTTTTGCTCTTCGTGAATGGTCGCCGCCGCCTTTTGCATCGCGGCGATCGAGGCCCGCACCATATGGTTCGCCCAGATCACCAGTGACGCCCCGTGGTCGCGGAACACCTCGGTCGGCGTCGTGTAATATTTGGTCGGCACCAGCACCACCGGACAGCGCCCGTCCCACGCATCCAAGAACGACAGCACTTCGTCAGCGGTCGACTTCGCGCTGTGGATCAGGATCGCGGCCGCGCCCGCCGCGTGATAGGCGCGCGCGCGGCGCAAGGCTTCCTCAAGCCCCCACCCGGCGATGAACGCTTCCACGCGCGCGACGATCGAAAAATCCGGGTCGCGTTGCGCAGCTTTTCCGGCGCGGATCTTGCCGCAAAATTCGTCGATATCGGCGAGCGGCTGCGCCTCACCATGCAAGAAACTGTTGGTCTTCGGGAACAGCTTGTCTTCGATGCACACCGCCGCCACGTCGCGGCTTTCGAGCTTCTGCACAAGCCGACGCATATTGTTGAAATTGCCGTAGCCGGTATCGCCGTCAAGCATGATCGGCACCGTGGTCGCGTCGGCCATGAACTCGACCACCTCGAGCACCTGGGTCCAGCTCGCCTCGTTATTGTCGCGCACGCCGAGCGCGGCGGAAATCGACAGCCCCGACGCCCAAACGCCGGCGAAGCCCGCCTCCTCCGCGATGCGCGCCGAAAGCCCGTCATGCGCCTCGCAAAGGAAGGCGAGATCGGGTGCGGTGAGCACCCGGCGAAACGCCGCCGCCTTGGACGGCGGGGGCGCCGCGCGATCGAGGTCCACGACCGTTTGAGCCATGCGCCTGTCATACAGGAGCGCACGATTCGTGAAAAGGGCCCGGCGGCCGCAACGGGCGTGTGCTGGCGCCGCGCGGCGGGCTTCCGCTATGCTGCGGCCCGCGGGAACCCTAGGCGAGGAGCGCTTCCATGGCGGACATTGTGGCAACTTTCGACGGCGCGATGCCCGAGGCCTA
>JANQOH010000144.1 GCA_028289725.1 Alphaproteobacteria bacterium | reverse complement strand
ACTGTCCTCCGTCTCAGCCGCGACCGCATGCGGCGCCATCGTCTCGACGCGATCGGTGATTTTTTGCCAAACGGACTCGGCCGCTTTGACGGATATCTGCTGACCGACAATCGAGCGTGCCAAGGAAAAAAACGGATCGCGCCGGGGCCGTAAGGTCGCGCCGTTGGCTGCCTCGATCATGCCGCCGAGGACGGGATCGGCTTCAGCCAGCGCTTGACAGGCTTCGGCCCAATACGGGGCGGGATCGGTATCGGTGCCGCTGAGATGTTTGGACGACATTGGCGAATAGGACTCTGTGCGTTCGGTTGGAACCAGGTGCGCAGGTGCAATTTCGAGGCCCGCGGCGCAAAAGGTCAAGGCCGTTCCGTCGGCTTTCCGCGCGACAGGACCGCCCCTATGATGCCGGACAGAATTTCCGAAAAGGTGATCGCACATGACCCCCGATGAGTTTCGGGCCGCCGCGCATCGGGCGGTCGATTGGATGGCCGACTATTTCGAAACAGTCGCGGATCGGCCAGTTCGCGCGCAGGTCCGGCCAGGCGACATCCTCGCGCAGTTGCCAGATCACCCGCCCCAGGCCGCGGAGCCGATCGATGCGCTCTTCGCCGATCTTGATCGCATCATTTTGCCGGGCATGACGCATTGGCAGCATCCGTCTTTCTTCGCCTACTTTCCCGCCAACTCGAGCCCCCCATCGGTCATCGCCGAGATGCTGACGGCGGCACTCGGTGCGCAGTGCATGAGTTGGCAAACCTCGCCGGCGGCGACCGAACTGGAACAGCAAGTGATGATTTGGCTGCGCACCATGTTGGGCTTGCCCGACGGTTTCGAGGGGGTGATTCAAGACACGGCTTCAACAGCCACGCTGTGCGCGCTGCTGTCCGCACGCGAAAAGGCGACCGGCTATCGGGCCAATGTGGACGGATTATCGAACCAAGCGGCGCTCACCGTCTATTGCTCGCGCGAATGCCATTCGTCGATCGAAAAAGATGTCATGGTCGCCGGCATTGGCCGTGAGAATCTGCGCAAGATAGCGGTCGACGAGAGCTTTGCCATGCAACCGGAGGACCTCGAACAAGCAATCCGCGATGACCGCGCGGCGGGCAAAACGCCGGCTGCCGTTGTCGCCGCGATCGGGACCACGGGATCTTCGGCGATCGATCCATTGCCGGCGATCGCCAAAATTTGCGATCGACACGGCCTTTGGCTGCACGTTGACGCCGCATGGGCCGGCAGCGCTTTGATCCTGCCGGAGCACCGTTACATGATCGAAGGGATCGAGCGCGCTGATAGTTTCGTATTCAATCCACACAAATGGCTGTTCACCAATTTTGATTGCTCTGCTTACTTCATTCGCGATCCTGATACTTTACTTCGTACACTAAGTATTCTTCCGGAGTACTTGAAGACACGCGAGGGTGAGGCGGTTCGGAATTATCGTGACTGGGGTGTGCAGCTCGGTCGGCGCTTTCGCGCGCTCAAATTGTGGTTCGTCATCCGCAGCTTTGGCGTAGCGGGCCTGCAAGAACGCCTTCGTCAACACATCGATATGGCACAACGGCTTGCACGGGATGTAGAAGCAAGCGACGATTTTGAGCTGATGGCGCCGGTGCCGCTTGCTTTGTTGTGTTTTCGCTATCGTCCCGCCGAAATGTCGGACGAAACGCAAATCGATGCATTGAACGAGCAATTACTCGAAAGCGTCAACGATACCGGGGCGACCTACCTCACGCACACACGGTTGAATGGCCGCTTTGTCATACGGTTTTCCATCGGCCAGACCATGACCGAGTGGCCGCATGTGGAAGATGCTTGGCGGTTGTTGCAGCGGTCCGCGCGTGAGTTGGGCGCACAACTCGCTTCGTGATCAATATCGAGATCACGGAAAAAATCGCTCGTAGATGGTTAAAGCCTGTAAAACCGTCAGCGTCGCCGAAGTGGGCAATCAGTCGGGACGGCCGCCATTTCGCTGACCAGGCGTTGAAATAATGCACTGAGTGCTTGGTCGAAGGCATTGACGGTGGCAACCATCGTTAGGTCAATGGCTGCTTGCTCAGCCCGATAAGTTCGATGCAAAAGGATGGCATCGTTCGCATTGCGCCGGAGCACAAATTCGATCTCGATTACCGTCACCGACGGTTCGCCGCCGGTGGTAACGTGCTCTATCCGGCGCAGAATCCCACCCAACTCGCACCCGGCGTCGCGCCGGTCCTGATCACTGACGACATCAGTCGCCGCTTTCACTGTGCGCAAATAGTCGATAAGCGCATCGCGCAGCATTAGCGGCGGGCTTTCGAACCAGTAGTGATAATTGTGCTGTTCGATGCGGTTGGGTTGTTCGCGGGTGGCGAACAAAATGGGCCGCTGGCTGATCAATCCATCGGCGCGCAAGCGGTTCACCAACAGCGTGCCGCTCACCGGCGGATTGCCAAAAGCCTGCTCAGGCAGGTTCGCGCCCAGTCTATAGAACTGATCGCGTGGCACCGGTGGTTGGCTGCACCCGGCCAAAACAGTTAATGCAAGCGCTACCACCAACACGGCCGCGCGGCCTCGCCGCCAGCTGTGTGCCGGCGTTTCGACAGGATCAGAAGCGTTGGTCACTGATCCGGGCCCGCCCCCACTTGTTCAGACTGCGCCGTTCCGCCCAACAGCAGACCGGGGTTCAGTCGAATTTGCCGACTGAACTCGTACATATTCTGACTTGTACCTTCCATGTTGTAGGTCAAGGTGTCGATGCGTTCGGCGATGGTCTCCATGGTATAGCGAAGGTCGACAATCGTGCCTTCCACATCGCCCTTATTATCCGCGATCATGGTTCGAACTTGGCCCGTGATGACGCGAATATCCTCGCGTATGGCCACCAGGTCGGCGTTTGAATCCGCAAGGCTAGCGGTCAAGGATTCGATATTGGCTAGGGTCTTGTTCACGCTTTCGGCGTTGGATTCACTGAGAAAGGCGTCCGCGCGTTCCACGATGGCGTTCGCGGTTTCGATCGTGGATTGAAGTTCCGTCGCGAGTGTCACGGCTTCGCCGCGAATAGTGTCGGGAAGTGCCTTATAAGACTCGGCGATCGCCCCAAGGTCGTGCGTGACGAAATAATTTATTTGTGCCATGGCGGCGGTTGCTTCGTCCAAAAGCACGCGCGCCTCATTGATCAACTGGTCGCCCGCACCGATTAGGCCTGGAAGCGCGGCGAGGCCGGCCGGATCGCCCGGCGGGATCTCGCCATCCGGCGGAATGATGGTTTCCGACCTGCCGGCGGCAATGCTGAGGGCACGCCCAGAAAGCAAATTCGGCTGCACAATATCGACCGAACTATCACGTGGGATTTGCAGGTCGGACAGGATGCTCATTTCAACACGAAAAACCGTTCGACTTCCGGCGGCCATCGGCGCAATGCCTTCAATCTGACCGGCTTGGAAGCCTTCGAAGAACACCGGTGTGCCAAAATCCAGTCCGGCCACGTTTGAAAAATGCGTGTGGTAGCGCTCGGTGGTGTTGCCGCCGCCTGTCAGGATCGCGAGCACCACGACCAATCCAGCCACCGCGACGATGACGAACAAGCCGACTAAGAAATAGGCTGTTTTTCCGGGGCGCATCGTCTCTCCCGATCGCTAGATCCAGTTCGCGACTTCGGTTTCTTCGGGCACGCCGTCCAGCAAGTCCTGGACACGTTTGGGACCGGTCGCACGCAATTCGTCGAGCGTGCCACTCATCAAGATCTTACCCTTATCGAGGATCACGATGCGGTCCGCGATCTTGAAGGCACTCGCCCGCTCGTGCGTGACCACAACGATCGTCATGCCCATGACGTCGCGCAGTTTCAAAATCAAGTCATCCAGCGCAGCCGACACAGCCGGATCCAAACCTGCTGAGGGCTCGTCGCAGAAAAGGAGTCCTGGGTCCATCATGATCGCGCGGGCCATTGCGGCGCGTTTCAGCATTCCGCCTGAAAGCTCCGATGGCAATTTCAGAGCGGTCTCGGGATCCAAGCTGACGAACGCGAGCTTCATGCGGACCATGATGTCCATCTGCTCCTCGGCGAGTTTGGCGTGCTCGCGCAGCGGCAGCTTGAGATTCTCCCCCACAGTCATCGAATTGAACATCGCGCCGCCTTGAAAGGCGACGCCGATCTTCTTACGCAACTCATGCATGTCGCGATGCCCGATGGCGCTCAAATCGTGTCCCAATATGCGCACTTGGCCCGATGTCGGCCGGTCGAGCGCCATGATTTGGCGCAGCAGCGTGCTTTTGCCCGACCCGCTGCCGCCCATGATGCATACGATCTCGTTCGGGTAGATACGCATATTGACGCCCTTCAGCGTCGGCTCCGCATTGCCCGGATAGTGCGTAACGAGATCCCGGACATCGATCACCACCGGCTCGGCATCCTCGGTCACGATGGCGTTTTCCGTATCGCGCGGGCCGGCCGCCATGTGTTCGGTGGGATCCATCAGCCGCGCGTCAGGACGAAAATGAACAACATATCGGTGACAATGATCCCCGCGATCGAAAGCACGACCGTGCGCGTGGTGGCGCGACCAACCTGTTCCGCGCCGCCGGTGACCGCCAATCCGTTAACGACCGCGACCAGCGCAATCCACACGGCGAAAATGACACTCTTGCCGATGCCGTGCATAAGGTGGTCGACCGTCAGCGCCGTAAATGTCGCGTCGGCATAAGCCTGGAACGACATCCCCAACTCAAGGCGCGCATAGACCGCGGCGCCCAGCATGCCAAATACATCGGCCCAGAACGTCATCAAGGGCATGAGCAACGCCATGGCCAGCAATGCAGGCACCACCAAGTAGCGAACCGGATTGATGCCCATGACGCGCAAGGCGTCGATTTCTTGGCTGATGACCATGGTACCGATGCGCGCGGCGAGCGCTGACCCAGACCGTCCCGCAACCAGAATTCCCATGATCAATGGCGCGAATTCGCGCGAAATTGACAGTGCGACCGCCAACACGACCTGACTTTCGGCGCCGAAGGTCTTCAGAAGGTCAATGCCCTGCATGGCCAAAGTCACGCCGATGACAAATGAAAGAACGGTGGCGATGGGCAGCGCCCGAATTCCGATCTCCATCATCTGCTCGATCACGGAGGGCAGGCGAACCGGCTGATGGCGCATGCGGCCGAAGAAAAGAAAATAGCCGCTCTGCACGAGGAGCGCGGCGCCAAAACCCAGCTCGGAAATCCCGCGACTAAAACTCGCGATGCCGCCGACCAGAGCGCGGCCCAGCGCTTCGACTGGTCCGATCGGCGCTTCGTTGGCGGATTGCTCGGCCATCGCGTCTATGTGCGGCGACTAGGCGTCCGCCGCCGCCGCGACCGAGTCGTAAATCGGCAAGACTTTTTCCAAATGGGCAAGCTGTAGAACGCGCAGCGCTGGTGGGCTTACCGCCACCAATCCGAAGCGACTGCCCGTGGTCTTGGCGCTTTGAAACGCTTCGATCAGGCTGGCGACACCCGAGCTGTCGATATAGTCGACCGATGACATGTCGACCATCAGATCCTGTCGATTTTCGACGAGTTCCAACAGAACCCGTCTTGCCTCGGGCGACGTATTGAAATCGATGTCGCCGCGAAAAGCCGCGATCGACAGACCGTGCTCCTCACGAACTTCATGCTCCATTGCGCGACGGGTCCCCGTTCAGCCACACCCCAAATCGGCATTCTAACGGAAATATCAAACCTATCATCAACTTATCGTCTTGGTCATTTGTAGCAAGTTGCCATACCCCGGCGGCGGCGGGAGAAACTTAATGTCGTCCATGCATTCGCGCATGAAATGAACACCCAGGCCGCCCGGCCGAATGTCTTCCAATGAGCGCGATTTCAATTGCGACAGGTCGATCGGCTTACATTGATCGCCAAGCCAGGCAAAGAGGGTCCCGTTCTGGGCGGACAGTTGGACGGTCAAGACGCCATTGGGATCCAAAGCGTAGCCGTGCTCGATCACGTTCATGCATGCTTCGTTGACCGCGATGACAATTTCGTCGGCGCAGCTTTCGCTGCAGCCAGCGCCGAGCGCGGCGTCGCGAACCGCTGTGCGAATCTGTTTCAGGTTCTCGGGTTTCGCGGCGGACCGCATGTCGAGAACCAGTTCGCCTGGTGGGCGGCTGTTCACCGGTGTCTTAGCGTGCATCGGCAGGCACCATCGCTAATCCCGTTTCTCGAGGACCAAAATCGTCAGGTCGTCGTGTAGCGGTACCCCGGGTTCAATGAACTTGTTGGCCAAGACCTCCAAACGCTCTTCGATCGGCAGGTCGGCGAAGTCGGTCAGATAAGACTTCACACCATCAATCCCGAGTTGCCCGACGCCGGTCACGCGGCCTTCGGTCATACCATCGGTGAAGATGTACAAACTGCCGTCTCCCAATTCGAACTCTGTCTCCGGAAACTTGCCTTCGGGGAACAGGTCCGCGGAAACGCCGACCGGCGGAGCTTCGGCCGCGAAATTGTCGAAATGGCCGTCGGGCATGAGATGAAGCGGTGGTTCGTGTCCGGCATTCGAGAGACGCACGCGCCCTGTTGCCGGGTCGTAAAGGCCGACCACCATGGTCACGAACATGCCGCGCGCCGCTGTTTCACAGATTTCCCGGTTCACCATTCCCAGCAGTGTTCCAGGATCGTGGACAGTCTTACCAAGGCAGCGGACCAAGCTTGACGCCTTGGCCATCAGCAGCGCGGCTTGTACGCCTTTGCCGGCAACGTCGCCGAGGTCGAAATAGATGCGGCCGTCCGGCAAGGCGAAATAGTCGTAGAAATCGCCGGAAACGGTTCGCGCCGGCATGTTGATGCCGTGCACCGGAAACGGCGCCGGTTGTGGTTTAGGCAACAAAGATTGCTGAAGCTCTGCAACAAGTTCGAGCTCGCGCTGAACGCGCTCCTGTTCGATCAACGAGCGGGTCAATGTGGCGTTTCGGATCGCCATAGCGGCCGAAGCGGCCAACGCCCGCAGTGCCTGTCGGTCGCTTTCTTCAAACAGCCCGTCGCCCCCGCGCTTATTTATGACTTCGACCGCGCCGAGATACAGATCGTTAACGCTGACCGGTGCGCAAAGAATCGAGCGCGTTGTGAAGCCGGTCTTTTCGTCGACGGACCGGTTGAAGCGCGGGTCGCTTCGGACGTCGCGAACCATCAAGCTCGCCTGCTCTGCGATGCTCTGGCCGACGATGCCTTGGCCGTATTTGAGCCGCAGCCCAGTGATGTCGGATGCGCCGACACTCACGCGACAAACGATCTCCGTGTCGTTGTTTTCGAGCAAGAAAATCGAAGCGGCCGCCGCGTCGAGATAGTCCATGATCCGGGTCAACGAAATCCTGAGCGTTTCGTCGACGTCGAGCGACATCGCGAAGTCCTGGCCGATCGCGGCCAGCAAATCGAGATATCCGGATAGTTCGTCTTCCCCGGTCGGTTCGACGACGGCCTGTAGTCCGTGCTCGCTCATAGGTTCATGATACCGTGTCGGCTATGGCATACAAAAATGGGCCCTGGGACGGATTCGGCAATGCGGGACAGGCGGTCTAATCGCATTGTAACGGGCATAGCGATCTCCACGCGCCTCTGTTTGAGGCCCGTCGTCGGTGCCGTCGCTGCTATATTTGGTCTTTCTTTGACGCCGGCGCTGGCGGCGGAGGACATAGCGATGCGGCTCTACAGCCTGCAGGCCTCGGGCCTGAGCACATATGACTGCAGCGCCCAAATAGAGGTGCATAACCGGATGGAGGTGGTCCTCACCGGTTTCGCCGCCTTAATCCGCTTTTTTGACGCGTTTGGCACGGAAATCGCGCGAAAACCGTTCGAAATGACGCGAATTCGGCCAAACGCCCGGCGACGTGAAGGCCTTGGCTTCAAGTTCGCTACCGCCAGCCAATACGCACCGCGGGATATGACCGAACTGGTTGAGCAATGCGACGTGATTGCCTCGGGCGAAATCGCGCTGCGGGCCTGCGAAGCCGAAAATGCCGCGATCTTCGCGGAGTGTCAGACGCGTTTGGTCGCGCACGAGCAGTCTGAAATTCCGATTGTGATCCGCCGCGATGCGGTGGCCGAAGAGGTCGATTATGGCGTTGTGGCCATGCCGGAAGGTTTTCGGGCAGAGATAGGAGAGGCGGCGGACATAGCCGATTTGGGCCTAAGGGTAACGACGATTACCGCCGAACTGGCTTGGGCGGAGGGGTTGTCGCCGGCGGTTCAAGGATTGCTGGTTTTGGCCGTGAATGCCGACGGTCCGGCCCTGCGTGCCGGGGTCCAAGTCGGCGACGTGCTGTCGGAGGTCGATCAGGACGTCGTCCTTGCACCCTCGCAAATCCTAGGCGCCGTATCGACGGCCCGGACGCAGGACAGGCGGTCGGTCTTGCTCTTGCTGGATCGGGGCGGGGACTTGGTTTTCGCCGTTGTGGCCTTGGCCCCAGCGCCTTAGGCGGCCTATCGAATACGTCTCAACTCAATCCTGATCGCTGAATAATTTATTGAATGTTCAGTCGTCAGGATTTAGGGTTCGTTTATGACGGCGGAAAACGAGCCAGTTGATCGGCCCGACGCGGACAAAGTCGATCCGTCTCGATCCACGGACCCCGGAGAGATACGCGGGCGTATTTTGCGCGCCGCCGAAGAACGCTTCGTCCGCTATGGCTTTGGCAAGACCACCATGGCGGAAATCGCGGCGGATTGCGGCATGTCGGCTGGCAACCTTTACCGGTTCTTCGACAATAAGGGCGATATCGCGGCGGCCAGTGCGAGCCAATGGATGACTTCTCTCGAGGCGACGTTGTCCGAAATTGCGCGGGACGCGACGATCCCGCCAGCCGAAAGGCTCAAGCAGATTATCCACGCGAAACTCGACGCCTTGGGGTGTCTGGTGGAGGCCGAGCCGCATTTGGAAGACTTGATCGAGCATGTCTGCAAATCGCGGGAGGACTTGGTGACAAACCATCGGACAGCAGTTCGCGGGTTGCTGGCACGTGTTATTGCCGATGGCGTTTCGTCGGGCGACTTTGACGTGAACGACGCCGAATCTGCTGCCGACGCGATGCAGGTCGCGACCGTCGGGCTTTTCCACCACAACATTATTTGCGCCATACCGTTCGACAAGCTTCGGGCGGACGCGGACAAGATCATGGGCCTGCTGATCCGTGGCCTGGGCCAACGTTAACGGGCGAACGCAAAGCGTCGCAGGAACTGGGGTCGGAAGGACAAGATACAATGAGTGATACAACGCTTGCGGCGCCTACTGAATACGCCTACGGCCGCTTTATTATCGCCAACCGATGGTTGGTGATTTTAGCGAGTCTAATTGCTGTCTTGGCGGCGACCTACGGCATGCAATTCCTGCAAATGAACCCTGACAGCCGGGTGTTTTTCAGCAAGGACAACCCCGACCTCCTAGCGCTCGAGCAGTTCGAGAACACATACACCAAAGACGATAATTTGATGTACGTCTTGGCGCCGAAAGGTGGCGACGTGTTTACGCAGGAGACGCTTGACGCAATTGTCTGGCTAACGGAAGAGAGCTGGCAAACGCCGTTCTCCAACCGCGTCGACTCCATCACGAATTTCCAGCATACCCAGGCCGACGGTGACGACCTGTCTGTGGACGATATGTACGAGGGCGGCGAGGGGGTGACCCAGGCCGACCTGGATTTCGTTCGCGAGATCATTATGACCCGACCCACACTCGTGCACCGACTGGTGTCGGGCGACGGTCGCGTAACGGCGGTCAACGTTAATGTGATATTGCCTGGCGAGTCGATCGCCGAGGTCCCGAAAATCGCCGAATTTGGCCGTGCGAAAGCGGACGAGTTTCGCGAGCGCTTTCCGGACATCGACCTTTATTTAGTCGGTGGCACCATGATCAACATGGCGTTTTCCGAAGTCCCGGAACAGGACATCATGACCCTGTTTCCGATCATGCTGGTATTAATCCTTTTGATTATTGGCATCGCGGTCCGATCGGTTGGATGGACTGTGATGACTTTGGTGACCGTGATCTTCGCAGTGATGGTCACCAACGGCCTCGCGGGCTGGCTCGGTGTTATTCTCAACGCGGGCACAATGGGGTCGCCGATCATTATTGTGACCCTCGCGATCGCGCATTGCGTTCACATCATGGTCACGACCCAGCAACAAATGCGGCGTGGCCTCGGCAAACATGACGCAATTGTTGAGTCGCTACGGGTGAATATGGCGCCCGTATTCATCACCAGCGCCACCACCGCGATTGGCTTTTTGAGCATGAATTTCTCCGACGCGCCGCCGTTTAGGACGCTCGGCAACATCGTCGCGGGCGGCGTGATGGTGGCGTTCGTTTTGTCGGTGTTTTTCCTGCCCGCCGTCATGTCGGTGCTGCCGGCACGCGTGAAAGAAGGCCGCAGTTTTGGCGGTCAAGTCATGGAGAGGCTGGCCGGATTCGTCATCGATAATCGACGCCCTCTGTTTTGGGGCGTCGGCATTGTGATCGCGCTTCTCATCGCCGGTATCTCACGCATCAACCTTGACGATGATTTCGTGAAATATTTCGACGAGCGATTCCAAATCCGTATCGACTCCGACTTCATGCAGGCCAATTTGAGCGGCCTGAACGTTCTTGAATATTCTGTGCCCGCTGGACGCGAGGGCGGGATTGCGGAGCCTGAGTATCTGAGGAATTTGGAGCGCTTCGCCGATTGGTTGCGCGAGCAGCCGAAGGTGAAGCACGTCTACGTGCTCACCGATATCATTAAGCGCTTGAACCAGAATCTTCACGCGGACGACACCGCGTTTTACAAGATTCCCGAAGATGCTGAGCTGGCGGCGCAATATCTGTTGCTGTACGAATTATCGGTTCCATTCGGCCTTGATCTCAACAATACGATCAACGTTGGCAAATCGGCGACGCGGGTTACGGCCATCGTCGTCGACATTACCTCTAAGGAAATGCGTGAGCTGAACACCCGTGCCGAGCAGTGGCTCAAGGAAAACACCGATGGAATGGCGTCAGAGGGCACGGGGCTGTCGCTGATGTTCGCCTTTATATCCGAACGCAACATCAACTCGATGCTGCTCGGATCCTCGATCGCGCTGGTCTTGATATCGCTCGTGCTGATCATCGCGCTGCGCAGCTTTAAGATCGGCCTTCTGAGCCTGGTGCCGAACCTGTTTCCCGCGGCCGTGGCGTTCGGTATTTGGGGTTATCTCTCAGGCGAAGTCGGGCTTGCTATCGCGGTGGTGATCGCGATGACGCTCGGCATCGTGGTCGACGATACGGTCCACTTTTTGAGTAAGTATCTGCGTGCCCGCCGCGAACATGGCTTGGACCCGATTGAAGCGACGCGCTACGCGTTCAACACGGTCGGGATGGCGCTGACCGTGACATCATTCTGTTTGGTCTGCGGCTTCCTGGTGCTTGCGTTCTCGGGCTTTAAGGTCAACTCCGAAATGGGCCTGCTCAGCGCGGTCACCATCGCGATTGCGTTGGCCGCGGATTTCTTCTTCCTTCCACCCTTGTTAATCAAACTGGAGTCTCGCAAGTCATGAAAACCCCCCTGATCATGATCGGCGCGGCGGTGGCCTTGCTACCGCTAACGGCTGTGGCGCAAACCGCCGAAGAAATTGGACTGGAGATCGCCGTCGAAGCGGATGAACGCGATACCGGATACGGCGATTCCGAAGTAACGATGCTGATGGTTTTGCGCAACCGTCATGGCGAAGAGAGCCAGCGTACCTTCCGCACCAAATCGCTGGAAGTTGAGGGCGATGGCGACAAAGGCTTGTCGATCTTTGACGAGCCTCGCGATGTTAAAGGCACCGCGCTTCTCACCTTTACGCACAAGACCGAATCCGACGATCAGTGGCTTTATCTGCCGGCGCTTAAGCGCGTGAAGCGGATCAGTTCCGAGAACATCTCTGGTTCGTTCGTCGGCAGCGAATTTGCCTACGAGGATCTTTCTAGCCAGGAAGTCGAAAAATACACGTACAAATACTTAGCGGACGAACCGTGCCCGGGGGCTGAGGAACTGACCTGCTTCAAATCGGAACGGTATCCGACGGATGAGAACTCCGGATATACCCGCCAAGTCAGCTGGGTCGACAAGGACGAATATCGCGCTTGGAAGATCGATTTTTACGATCGCAAAGACGCCTTGCTGAAGACGCTGACCTTTGCCGACTATCGGCAATATCTCGACCAATATTGGCGCGCGCACGAAATGGCCATGGTGAACCACCAGACCGGCAAATCCACCGACCTCTCGATGGATGAGTTCAAGTTTCGGACCGGCCTAAGCGACCGCGATTTCAACCAAAAATCGCTCAGTCGCGTGCGCTGACGTTTTTTTGTTGCGAATTAGGGGGCGGACGCAGGTTCGGGCGTTTCGCCCCTTTTCGCTTCGGCCTTTAGAACACCGGGATTGGCAACCCGGATGTCATAAAGAATGAGATCGCGGGCAACTTCTTTGTCCGCGATCGGTTCGACGCCGTGGAATGAAACGTTGGTCCGAAGGAAGCAAAACAAGCTGTTGGGCCGGTAGGGCATCGTGTCGACCTTGACGAACTTGTCGAAGTCATAGTGCGGGCCGCCTTCGCAGGTGAAGCTTCGGTCCAGCGGCATATAGAGCGACGTTCCCAGATGCTCTTGGCTGGTGTCGGGTGGGCAATAGAACAACATGGACAGAAACCGATGAGGCGCATCGGTATGGGGTCCGATCGAGTAGTTGGTGCGATCGCGAACGACGAGAACCTCGGGCGTCAATTGCACCTTTTCCAACTGGCCAGCAAACCGAGCCGCCGCAGCCTGCGCAAACTTTCGTATCATCGTGCGAAAAAATCGTTCGCCGTACAGCCAGGCGCCGAGATCGCGCCAGAAGTCGCTTTTGTCCGCAGGAAGTTTTTCGATCTGGTCCTTGGTCGGCAAGAACACGAACCGTTCGCGGTAAGCGCCTTTCGGGACACGCCCGGTATCGCCGAGGCAGGTGAAATCTTCGTCGCTCGGCATGTTGGCGAGAAGGTCGCGATAGAAATCGTCCGGAAAGATGTTCTCGACATAGAAATGGGGCGACGGAAGACGCTTTATTGAGGCGGCTTCGATCTGTGCCAGGACATGATCTTCAACGGCGGAAGACATAGTTCGCGACTCCTTCGAAAATTCCGTCTGCGCGCTCCGCCTCGTTGACCTGCTCCTGTGAGTAGTCGAACCCCTGGCTCTTCAGGTAGTCGACAATTCCCATATGCTCGGGCAGGTTCTGGTTTATTTCAATGAGCAGGCTTTTGAGTGTCGGCCCAGCAATCGATTGCTTGGCGCCTTCGATAACCTTGTGCTCAAACCCGTCTACATCGATTTTGATGTGGTGCGGCGCGGGGATCGTGCCGCTTTGCACCATGAGATCGAGGGTGGTTGCGAACGCACCCTGCGTGAAAGCGAATTTCTGTTCTTCAAGCTTGAAATTCAGCGTCGATCCAAAGCTGTGGCACGACCGTCCATAGTTGAAGTCGGCGAGGTGCAGTACGTCAAAACCGGTATCGTCGCTCAATGCGGTGCAAAATGCGGTCACCTGAGAGGAGAGCTGATTGTAGATGATGTTCCGATTGAGCAGCGCGTAGTTCTGCGATTCCGGCTCAAACGCGAAAACACGGACACCGCGCGTTTTGGCCGCCCATACCGAATACATGCCGACATTGGCGCCGACATCCACCATGACCTCGCCGGACCCGAATTCGCCCATCCACGCGACGGTTTCTGGTTCCTTCGTAAAGAAGGTTTTCACGCGCCAGCCCGTCATCGCATTCGGCGTCGCGTAGACGACTTTGATATTGCCCACCGGGATGACCATCGCCGGCTGGATTTTTTCATATTCCTCGAGGTCGATCGGATCTTCCGTCGACTTGGTTTCTACGGTGATCACTTAATCGCCTCCACGTTCAGGCTGACCAATGTGCCTGATTGTTTGTCCAGATGCGGCAAATAGGCCTGGCTCAGATCGTCGACCGCCGCGTGCTCGGTCTTGCGCCAGTCGTAGCGGTCCACCGACATGAACCCGACGTCGAGCAGCAGCTCGCCGAGGTTGATTTCGTCGAACAAGGCCTTATGAAAATCTTCGCTGCCGGCTTGGCTTCCGACGACCAGGCCGATGACGTCGCGAATGTCGCCGTGCTCCGCGTAATAGCGAGCGGCTTTTGAGAAATCGGGTCCCGCAAGCCGTAAGACGCCGCCGGTTTTCAGCACGCGGAACCATTCGCTCACAACGTCGAATATCTCGTACCGGCCAAATTGTTCGAGAACATGGCTCGCGTAGATCAGATCCACGCTTTCGTCGGCGAGCATCGAAAGCCGGTCGATCGGCGCGACATGGTCAATATGACGGTATGGAACCGGGTCGATATGGATGAACCCAGGAATTTGCCGCTCGCCGCAGCCCAAATAGACCCGCACCGGGGTTCGCGCCGTTCGCGTGGATCGCGCCATGGTTTTGCTTCTTCGCTCAAGGCAGGCCGGTCAACCATGTGGCCTCCAAGTTGATATTTGGTTGACGTGACCGTTTACCCACTGTCGATGGCGGGCAGATCGAAGGTTTGCGGTGGCATTCCGGCAACATGTCGGCGCCAAATGTGCCGGTAGCCCGCTTCGAGATGTCGCGTGAAGCGCGCCGCGTCGAACAAGGGCGCGATCTCGCGCTGCTGTGCCAGCCTCGCGCGAAGCTCCGATCGCGCTTCGGCGTCGTGCGCGAGGTCGATTGCACGGGCGACATAGTTTTCGGTGTCGGCCGCAATCAGGTCGGGCATGTCGAGCGCTCTCAAATAGCTCGCGCAAAGGCGCGAATAGGCGTTGTTTCCAGCCCGCGTCAGTGTTGGCAGGCCGGCCCATAGCGCATCAAGGGCTGTCGTCGAGGCGTTGAAATGAAACGTGTCCAAGAAAAGGTCAGCCAAACTGTGCCGCGCCAAATGAACACGCTTGTCCGGCACCCTGGTCGCGAAAACCAGCCGATCGGGCGCGACGCCATCCCGTTGCGCGGCGGCGCGCAAATTATCCGCTGCCGCTGCATCGCTCGTCCGGCTCAGCCACAAGACACTTTCAGGCACGGCGGACAAAATTTGCATCCACGCCGCGAACACGACAGGTTCGATCTTCAGGGGATTGTTAAAGGCACAGTAAACGAATGCAGTCTCCGGGAGGCCATAGTCAGCGCGCGTCCCCGGAAATTCACTGATCGGATGCTGATCGGCGCTGGAAAAAGTATCGGGCAACCGCATGATGCATTCGGTGTAGTATGGCTCGTCCTTGGCGGGCATTACCACGGGGTCGCCAATTACATAGTCCACTAATGATCCGCCGAGGCTGCCGGTATGGCCTTGCCAATAGAGCTGCAAGGGTGCCGGGCGCATCGCCAATATCTGCGGGCGCGAATGACGCATGTAGCCCGTCATATCAATCAGAATGTCGATACCGTCATCCGCGATCCGTTGCGCGGCATCGCGGAAGGAAGCGCGGGACAGATCGACAAACCGGTCCGCCGCATCTCTGATTTCCGCGAGATACGGTCCGCCCGCGTTGCGTCGGTCCAGAGTCGCATAACATGTCACGTCGACTTGGGTGCGGTCGTGCAGTCGATAGATTGGTAGCGTTACGTGGCTGATCGGATGGTCGCCGAAATCGGGTGACACATAGCCAATCCGAAGGATGCGATCGGGATTCAGATCACGGTCTTGTTGCCGCACAGACGCGTGACCGTGTTTGCCGCAGAAATGCTCGCCAACGACCCGGCAAACCCGGCTAATGAGCTGATTATCATAACAAAAATAGGGCAATGTGAACGTCAACGGGACCAAGCTCGCAGCGCGTTCGGGGTGTGTTTCGATGTCTGCGACGCGCGCCTCGAGCTGAGGCAGCAGGGCCGCCTGCCGGGTCCAGTCACAAATGAGGTTCGCACGGGAAAGCAAGCTGACGAACGCGTCGTCGTGCACTGGATCCGCCTTGAGGGCGCGTTCATAAAGCGACAATCCGTCGGCAATGCGTCCCTGTTCGACGCGCAGATTGCCGAAATTATTGAGCACGTCCGGATGACTGGGCGCGATTGCCAGGGCAGCCTCAAAATGGATCTCGGCTTCATCTAGGAGCCCGAGCTTTTGCAGCGCCATCGCGAGGTTGTTGTGGGTATCGCTCGAATGGGGCTGGTCCGTCAGAGCTTGCTGGTAGGCCTTGACCGCTTCGACCGGCGCGCCGCTCTCAACAAGAGCCACGCCGAGATTGTTGGCCGCCTCAGTCAAGTGCGGATCGATCGCCAATGCGGCCCGATAGGCCGCGATGGCGGCGTCGAGATCGCCCTTGTGCTGCAGGCACAGCCCGATCTGGCTATGTGTCGCGGCATGATCCGGCTCTGCAGCCAATGCCTTTTGCAAATGAACGAGGGCTTGTTCGGTTTGCCCAGTCTTGTGGCACGCAACGCCGAGCAGGCGATGCGCGTCCGCCCAATCCGGTTGGAGCCTGGACGCCGATGATAGGGGCTCAATCGCGGATGCAGCGTCGCCGTTTTGCAGATGGGCCCGTCCGAGATTGAAGTGATACCGCGGCGCCCGATTGTTGATGGCGATGGCGGCGGCGAAGTGCTCACAGGCGGTGGCATGGTCGCGGCGCGCCATTGCCACCATGCCCAAGTTATTGTGGGCGTTCGCTTGATTGGGATCACGTTCGAGCGATGCGAAGAATTCTGTCTCGGCATCGTCGTTGCGTCCAAGCGCGCGGTACGCTTCGCCGAGATTGGTGTGATAGTCGGCGACCTCCGGCCGTGACGCGATTGCTTGTTCCATAAGCGCCGCGGCTTCGTCCGCATCGCCAATCTGCAGGCGAAGGACGCCGAGCAAGTTTAGCGCGTCGGCATGATCCGGCTGGCTGCCGATGATTTTGCGATAACCCGCTTCCGCAACGGCGGATCGGCCGGCACGGTGATCCGCGAGCGCCTGGGCCAATTGGTCGCGGATTGGCACGTCGGCTGTATCGCCGCTTAGCACCGCGTCGGTCGGGTCACTTGATGGCCTCGACATTGAGGCTCACCAACGTGCCGTTGTCCTTGTCCATATGTGGCAGATAGGCCTGGCTGAAATCGTCAAGCCAGGCATGATCGGTACCGCGCCAATCGTACCGCTGAATACTGGTAAAGCCGACGTCGGCCAGAAGCTCGCCGAGGCTCGTCTCGTCGAAAATCACTTTGTGGTAGTCGTAGGCGGTGGTCTGGCCGCCCATGATCAAGCCGAGAACGTCGCGTATGTCGCCATTCTCAAGATAGTAGAGCGTCGCCGCGCCGAAATCGGGGACGCAGACGCGCAACTGGCCGCCCGGCGCCAACACGCGATACCACTCGCTGACCACGTCGAATACCTCATAGCGGCCGAAATGTTCCAAAACGTGGCAGGCGTAGATCAGTTCGATGCTGTCATCGGCTATATGGTGGAGCCGTTCGACCGGACCGATCCGATCGACGTGCGGGAAATCCAACAGGTCGACGTGATGCCATCCGGGAATGTGGCGATTGCCGCACCCGAGATGCAGTCGTTCCGGTGACGCGGAAGCTTGACGTTTCGGCGCCCGTGTTTTCCCGCGTCTCAGCGTCGACGTCGTCATGCGGGCACCGGTTCGTGTTGGTACGATACCGCGAAACTCTCATGCGCCAGCCCTTGTGCAAATTTCTGCCACATGGTCCGGTACGCGGACTCCAAGTTGCGGACAAACCGTTTGTCATCGAACAACGGCTCCGTCAGCCGATTGCGCGACAGCTTGTATTTTAGAGCGGCGATGGCTGTTCGGTCCTGCGCGAAGGCGATCGCCCGGTCGCGATATTCGGATTCGGATTGGCAAATCAGTTCCGGCATGCCGACAGCCGAGACATATCCGGCGGCGATGCGCGAATGAAAATGCGGCCCGGCAACGGTCAAGACGGGCAGGCCGGCCCATAGCGCGTCGAGCGCCGTGGTGGATGCATTGAACCGGAAAGTGTCAAGAAACAGATCCGCCAGACGATGGCGCGCGAAATGCTCTGACTTGTCATCGAGCCGGCCCGCGAACACCAAGCGCGCACCGTCAACACCCTGGTCCTGGGCCGCGACGCGCAGGCGGTCTTGTGTCGCCACGACGTTTGTCGCGTTGAGCCAGAGAACGCTGCCTGGCACCTCGCGCAGGATCGACATCCAGCAGTCGAAGGCGCCGCCATCGATCTTCAGCGCGTTATTGAAGGCGCAAAACACAATCGCGTCATCCGGCAGGCCGAATTCGGCGCGCG
>JANQOH010000135.1 GCA_028289725.1 Alphaproteobacteria bacterium | reverse complement strand
CGATATATTGCGCATGCCGATCTGATGACGCCGCTCGAAGTCGTCGAAATTGGACAGGATGCGATTTTTACGCTGATCCTCACCATGCTGCCGGTGATGATTGTCGCCTTATGTGTCGGCCTCACCATTTCGCTGTTTCAGGCGCTGACCCAAATGCAAGAAGTGACGCTGGCGTTTGTCCCGAAAATCGTCGCCGTGTTCGTATCGCTGGCCATGTTGCTGCCCTACATGCTGCAAACATTGCTTGATTTCTCGAACCGTCAGATCGAGCGCATCGTCGGATTGTAGCGGCGGTGCCTGCGCTTAACGCGATCGCACCGCGAACAGGCCCGTACAAATGTTGAGCGCGCTCGTCACCGAACAGATTTTTCCGTTCATGCTTGTGTTCGCTCGGTTGGGCGCGGCCATGATGTTGCTGCCGACCGTCGGCGAAGCGGCCGTCCCAGCGCGCGTTCGGATGCATCTCGCGCTCGCGGTAACCTTGGTCGTGACACCGCTCCTGCGCGATGGCCTGCCGACTATGCCGTCGGCGCCAATGGCGCTGTTTGTCCTGATCGCTGGCGAAGTGATTATCGGCCTGTTCTTCGGTGCCCTGATGCGCATGATCACCGCCGCATTGCATGTTGCCGGCATGATTTTCGCGTTTCAATCGAGCCTTGCCGCGGCTCAGGTCTTTGATCCCAATCAGGCATCGCAAACTTCGATCACCGGTAATTTTCTATCGCTTCTCGCGTTGCTGATCATATTTGTCTCCGATTTGCACCATTTGTTGTTCACTGGCTTGGTGGACAGCTACACGTTGTTTCCCGCGGGCGTCGCACCGGTGGCCGCGGAAGGCGCGGATGCCATGGCGCGGGGGCTCGCGGACGCCTTTCGGATCGGCTTGCAAATGACCATTCCGGTGGTCGTGGCCGGTTTCTTGCTCTATCTCGGCGCCGGTTTGCTCAACCGATTGATGCCGCAAATGATGGTGTTCTTTGTAGTCTTGCCGCTGCAAATCGTGCTCGCGTTTAGCTTGCTGATGATCACACTTTCGGCGTCGCTGTACTGGTTCACCAATTTCTTGGACGAGACGTTGGCGCTCGTCACAGGGTACGGATAGGCGGTATGTCCGACACGCAAGACCAATCAGAAAAGACAGAAGATCCGACCCAGAAAAAGCTGAGCGACGCGCGCGACAAGGGTCAGGTCGCGAAGTCCAAGGAATTCAACACGTGGCTTATTCTGACCACCGCGACGTTGATGATCCTGACGATGGGCCCGGCGATCACGCGCACCATAGCGGACAATCTGGTGATCTTCATCGAGCGGCCGCATGCCTTGCCGACCGATTTCGACGCGTTGCGCGGCGTGTTGATGGGCCGCGCGAAGGAGATCGCCTGGGCGCTTGGCCTTGCGGCTTTGCTCCTGATGGTCGCCGCCGCGGGCGCCGGATTGATGCAACACGGCATCGTGTGGTCGTTCGAGTCACTGAAACCACAAATGTCGCGACTGTCTCTTGTCGAGGGTTTCAAACGTCAGTTTTCGCTCAAGCAGCTCGTCGAGTTCCTCAAGAGTATTCTCAAACTGGGTGTCGTCACCGCCATCGGTTTGTTCGTCATCCTGCCGCATCTTGATACCCTGCCGCTTCTCATATCGATGGAGCCGATCCGCGCGTTCGACTACCTCTATGGCTTGGCGCTCCGGTTGTTGGCGGGTGTCGTCGGCGCGACGGCCGTGCTGACCGCGATCGACGTTGCGTATCAGCGCTATGAGTTCACCAAACAGCAACGCATGTCGCGGCGCGACATCAAGGACGAACAAAAGCAGAGCGAAGGCGACCCGATGGTCAAGGCGCGGCTGCGTTCGGTGCGCATGGAAAAAGCGCGCCAACGCATGATGGCCGCGGTGCCCGAAGCCGATGTCGTCGTGACCAACCCGACCCATTTCGCGGTAGCGCTCAAATATGACGAAGTCGAGATGGAAGCGCCGACCGTGGTCGCCAAGGGCGCCGATTTCATGGCCAAGCGCATCCGCGAATTGGCGCAAGAACACAAGGTACCGATCGTCGAGAATCCTCCGCTCGCGCGCGCGCTCTACAAAGCCGAACTCGACCACTTGATCCCGGGCGACACCTACCGCGCGGTCGCCGAGGTGATTTCGTACGTTTGGAAGATCAAAGGCTACAAACGGCGCGACCGAACCGCGCCGGCAAGCAGGTAATCCGCGCGGCGCATTAGGCCGCTAAAGGACTGAGCGCGCGCCATCGAATACAGGCGGTCGCGTGGTGCGCCGACACGGATTGCAAGGTCGGGGCCGTATCGCCGCAGGCACTCTCCGCGAACGAACAATCGTGACCAAACGGACAGCCGCCGGATGTTGGTGTCGCCCGATTGGTCCGGCCCGGGTCGGCAAGCAGCGATTGCGTATACGGATGCTGTGGTGCCCGGACGAGTTCTTGCGCCGGCGCGCGCTCGACCAATCGGCCGACGCAAAGCACGGCGATCTCGTCGCAGCAATCGACAAGTGTCATGGGGTCTTGGGCCGTGACGAGGCCGCCGCAGTCCCTGGGTGGGTCGCCCGTTATCTCGGTCGCGTCGGCGTCATAGAGCCGAATTGCTGGCTGTCGTGCGGCAATAGCATCTTTACCCTCTAATCCCGCGGTCAGGTCGCGATCTCCGAACAAGATGCGGCCGCCGGAGACCCGGAAGCCGTCGGGTACCCGCCCGGTCAATAATTGGCAGAGCAGGGATTTTCCGGCGCCTGGGCCGCCCGCAAGCCCCAAAATCTGGCCGGGTTCAATGTCGAAGGAAACTTGGCTGAGCCGTTCGCGCCCAGTCGCGTCGAGGACGGTCAACTTGTGCACATAAAGGAGCGTCATTTCAGATGCGTCCGGAAATGGTCAAGCGTGCGTGACATGGCGCTCTTCGCCGACGCCTCGTGAAAAGGCGGATAGCCTGCGCGGTTGAAACCATGTTCGGCGCCTTCATAAACGTGAATGTCGACATTGGATTGATCGCCGAGGCGCGCCTGAATCGCGGCTACCGCATCCGGCGGCACGTGGCTGTCATGCTCGGCGAAATGCATGAGGATCGGGCACGAGACCGCATCCGCTTCATCGAGATAGTGATCAATCTTAACGCCATAGTAGCTTACCGCCGCCTCGATCGAATGCCGCGTGGCGCACAGATAAGTCAGCTTGCCGCCGAGGCAAAAACCGGTGACGCCTACTTTCCCGGTACACTCGGCCCGCGCCCTCAGCGCGGCGATACAGTCGCCAAGATCCCGCACCAACGCATCGACATCGAGCCGTTGATTGAGCGCACGCGCCTTGGCTTGACCCTCTTCCGTGTATGGCAAATAGGCTTCGGGTTCCAACCGCCAAAATACGTCGGGCGCAAGCGTGACAAATCCTTCCGCCGCGAAGCCTTGGGCGACGCCGCGAATGTGGTCGTTGCTGTTATAGATCTCCGGCAGGACTAAAAGGCCGGGTCCTTCACCGCCGGGCGGCAGACTCAGAAAGGCTTCGAAGGATTGCCCGTCGGGCACGGTTATCGAGATTCTTTCGTCTGCCATCAATCGGCCTCGTCGGCGTCGGTCATTGGTCGCTCTGAAGCGCCCGCGCTCACGATTTGAAGCGGGGCGTATATTGCTGAATCGAGCTGTATTGGTTCGGCCATTTCAACGGATAGTCAAGCTCGCTCGCGGCGTGTCGCGTCCAATAGGGGTCGTACAAATGGGCGCGGGCGAGAACGCAAAGATCGGCACGACCGGCCGCTAGGATCGAATTCACGTCTTCATAGGACGAGATGTTGCCGACAGTCATGGTCGGCACGTCCGCTTCAAGTCGCACCTGATCGGAAAACGGTGTTTGGAACAACCGGCCATATTCGGGTTCTTGCTCCGCGACAACTTGGCCGGCTGAAACGTCGATCACGTCGCATTCGCGCGTCTTGAGCGCGCGCGCCAGCGTGACGGCCTCGCTGGCTGTAAAGCCGCCGGGCGCCCAATCCGTCGCCGAGATCCGGACCGACACAGGTCTTTCTTCGGGCCACACGGCGCGGACCGCATCGAATACCTCGAGCGGATACCGCATCCGGTTTTCGATCGAGCCGCCATATGCGTCCGTGCGCTGATTGGTCAGCGGTGACAGAAACGTGCTGAGCAGATAGCCGTGCGCGAAATGTATTTCGACGATATCGAAATCGGCTTCGATCGCCATCTCGGTCGCGCGCACGAAATCGTCGCGCACCCGGTCCATATCGGCGCGGTCCATTTCCTTCGGCACCTGGTTGCCTGGTCCATAAGCGATGGGCGACGCGGCGATCAGCGGCCAATTGCCGCTCTCGAGCGGTTCGTCAATGCCCTCCCACAAGAGCTTGGTCGATCCCTTGCGTCCGGCATGCGCAAGCTGGAGGCCGATGCGCGCGCGACTATAGCCATGGACGAAATCGACGATGCGCTTCCAGGCGCCGACATGCCCCGGCTGG
>JANQOH010000124.1 GCA_028289725.1 Alphaproteobacteria bacterium | reverse complement strand
CGCGCGCGATCTACGACTCATTTCTCGACCAGAATCCGGATACGACCTTTCTTGATCCAGCGTATCGGCGGCTGGACAGCGGCGAGCCGCCGGAACTGTTGGTGAGGACCGGCGGCGACGGCATCGCTGGGGCGCTTTATGGCGCGGCGATTTCGCTGTTTCAGGAGAACGCGCTCGAGCCGGCGTTGGTCTACACCCAGCTCTCGCTTAGCCTTCGACCCGACCTCGATGTCGGACTCATGCTGCTCGGTGACATTCTCAACGCCATGTCCCGCTACGAAGGAGCGGTCGAAGCCTATCGAGACGTTCCTGAGGACTCGCCCCTCAAATGGGCGGTGCGCCTGCGTACCGCAAACGGCCTTGCGGAACTCGACCAAATCGAGGATGCCGCCGAGCAATTACGGATCATGGCGCGCGAGCGTCCGGAGCGGGCTGACCCTCTGATCGCCCTCGCGGACATGATGCGCATGGGCGAACGCTACGAGGAAGCTATCGAGGCCTACGACCAAGCTTTTGCTCGCATTCCGACCCTGGAGAACCGGCACTGGCCATTGCTGTACGCGCGCGGCATGTCGCTCGAGCGCGCCAAGCAGTGGGATCGTGCGGAAAGCGATTTTCTGCGGGCATTGGAACTCGAGCCGGACCAACCGCTGGTGCTCAACTATCTCGGCTATAGCTGGGTGGAAATGGGCCGCAATCTCGACGAAGCGCGCGAGATGATCGAGAAGGCCGTGGAGCAGCGTCCGAACGATGGATACATCGTCGATAGCTTGGGATGGGTACTGTTCCGGCTCGGCGAATATGAGGACGCCGTCCGCTTTCTAGAGCGCGCCGCAGAGCTTCGTCCGACGGATCCGGTGATTCTCGGCCATTTCGGCGATGTCTTGTGGCAAGTCGGGCGGACCGCGGAAGCGCGGTTCCAATGGCGGCGCGCCCTGTCCTTTGAGCCAGACGAAGAGTTGGACGAAGCGTTAAGACGGCGCATCGACGAAGGTCTGACCGAAGAAGACGCCGATACCATCGTCGACCTGGAAGATCTCTGAGCCGCCGCCACGCACGCTACGCGGTCGCATCAAGCGCGGATTAAGCGTTCCTACCGTGCAATCGCAAGCCTCCGTGACCGAGTCGGCGCCGGCCAAACTCAATCTCTATCTGCATATCACCGGGCGACGCGACGACGGCTATCATCTGCTCGAAAGTTTGATCGTATTCACCGAATTCGGCGATGTGGTGACGGTGTCGCCGGCCGACGAGCTGTCTCTTACAGTTCATGGCCCATTCGCTTGTGCAATCGATGATCTCGGCGCCGACAATCTGGTCATGCGGGCTGCGACGGCGCTCGCGACCGGGGCCGGCGTTTCCAGGGGGGCCGCCATCGATCTCGAAAAGCGCTTGCCTGTCGCCGCCGGAATCGGTGGTGGGTCAGCCGATGCAGCGGCGACATTGCGGGCACTCATCCGACTTTGGGGTATCGAAATCGAAGACCGGGCAATTCACGATATGGCGCTGAAACTTGGCGCGGACGTGCCGGCTTGTTTGGCTGGTCGGCCTGTCGTAGCGACAGGCATCGGCGATATGCTGGCGTCTCTTGGCGCTGGATGGCCAGCCTTTGATATCGTTTTGGTAAATCCGGGGACGCCGTTGTCCACACCCGCTGTGTTTCGAGCGAGATCGGGACCCTTTCGTAAACCGGTTCCGTTCTCTGGATTGGGTGTCGATCGAGGTGACGCGATCACTGAGTCGGTGAAGCGCGATAATGATTTGGAAGCACCTGCCTGTGCGCTAGAGCCGGCCGTGCGACGAGTCCTGGCGGCGCTGCGACGCCAGAACGAATGCTTATTGGCGCGCATGTCTGGTAGTGGCGCGACCTGCTTCGGCATATTTGAGTCAGCCCATGCCGCGAGCCAGGCAGCCCGATCGTTGCGCGAACAAGAGCCAAACTGGTGGGTTGTGGCTACGAAGACGCGGGCGAGCTAGGGTTCGTCGCAGGCGCCTTGGTTGGTCGGGTAACGATATAGGCGGCCACAGCGAGCAGAATGACGCCGAGGATCGTCGAGCTCAGCCACCCCTCAGCGACAAATATTGTAAAGATCACCCAACTTGTCGCCATCACACTTACGGCGAGCATTTTTGCGCGGGCGGGCACGATGCGATGAGTGCTCCACGCTTGGAGTGACGGGCCGAACCGCGGATGTTCATAAAGCCAGCGGTGAAACCGCTCGGAACTGCGCGCAAACGCCCACAGAGCCACAATCAAGAAAATCGTCGTGGGCATGCCGGGGATAAACACGCCGATCATCCCCAGCACGACGCAAACCCACCCCAGTGCGAACAGCAAAGGTCTGGTTCCGGGCCAAGCGGAACGGGTTTCCGTTGCGCGACGGTTACCGGCTTCCGCATCGGCCGAAGCCGTGCGCGTGGACCTGTCTTGTGGCATGCCTGTTCGGATCCGCGGATCGGCGACGGGGCCGAAAAATTTAGGCCGTGTCGCGGATCAGGACAAGCCGAGCTGTGGAACCTGTCATTTGCTGGTTCGCCCCCTCAACAAATGAACCTCAGTGAAAACCGGCGGGCCTACAACCACGGCGAGCATTTCAAGGTGATTGTCGGGGTCCGCGAGCGGATTATGTTTATTGACAGCATATTAGCGACGCGCGCGATGCGAGCAGATGTTGCGCGCGCGTAACGGCGTGACGGTGTGTGGGAATATTTTACGGACGCGCCGGATTTGCGCTCTTGGCCGCAAGAGCGGGCATTGGCGGATACAAAGTGTATTTGAGGACGACAATATATGGACGACTCGGCCGGCGTGCGCCCTTGTGAGTGCGAGTATGTTCGGTCGAGGGAGACGGGCACCCGATGACCATTACGGTGAAAGAAGGACCGGCTACCAATGAGTCGGAGGTGCCGACGCCGGAACGGACCACGGCGGGCTCTCGATCCATTGGACGAGTCGTTTCGGTCTCAGGCGGCCAGGTCATTTGCTTGCTTGATGCTGCAACCGCCGCCGCCGCGGGCAATCGCGACGATGCGCTTCAAATCGGCTCCTTGGTCAAACTGGCCGCGACCCGGAACAGTGTTTTTGGCATCGTCGGCGGGCTGAGCATTCCCATTCCATCGCGGGACGGCACCAATGAATTGAGAATCATCGAGGTCGAGCTCGTTGGCGAAATCATCGTCGACGGCGCCGATGGATCGGAGATGTTTCGCCGGGGCGTTTCGACCTCGCCGGGCCTTGGCGACCCGGTTTTCGCCGCGTCACAAGACGAGCTGGCAAGGGTTTATCAGCCGCGCTCCAGCGACGCGATCGAGATCGGCCGTTTGCAGCAAAACCCAACTGTGCCGGCCCATGCCGTCGTTGACGATTTGCTTGGTAAGCACTTTTCGATCATTGGCACGACCGGCGCTGGCAAATCTTGCACCGTGTCGCTGATCTTGAATGCGATTATCGAAAAGCACGACAATGCGCACATTCTACTGCTCGATCCGCATGCGGAATATGCGCGCGCATTCGGCGATGCGGCGGAGGTGATCGAACCAGACGACCTGATGCTGCCGCATTGGCTGTTCACGTTCGAGGAAATCGTCGAGATCGTTTTTGGGGCGGAAGCGGACGAGCTCATCACCGAGATCGCCATACTCCGCGACCTGATCCAGAAAAGTAAAATCAGATTCCTAGGCGCCACCGACGAAGCGAACCTGGTCACGGTCGATACGCCGGTGCCCTACAAGATCGGCGACATGTTGCGGCTGCTCGATCAAACCATGGGACGGCTGGAGAATCGCGGTGACTTGACCCCTTTCCAGCGGGTGAAGAACCGCTTGAACGCGCTGCAGAGTGATCGGCGTTTTAGCTTCATGTTTCCGTCCGGCGTGGTGGTTCGGGACAATCTGTCCGACATTTTGTCGCGGATCTTCCGTGTGCCGACCAATGGCAAGCCGATCGCAATCATGAACCTCTCGGGCGTGCCGTCCGAGGTGCTCAATGTCGTCGTGTCGGTCCTCGCCCGGATGACATTCGATTTCGCTTTGTGGAACGAGCAATCGGTGCCGTTGCTCTTGGTGTGCGAGGAAGCGCATCGCTATGCGCCACGCAGCTCGGCGGAGGGTTTTGAACCTACCAAGCGAGCGCTGGCGCGGATTGCCAAGGAAGGTCGGAAGTACGGCGTTTCTTTGGGCATCGTTGCCCAACGGCCGTCCGAAGTGTCAACCAGCGTGCTGTCCCAGTGCAACACGATCTTCGCCATGCGGATGACGAGCGAGAAAGACCAAGACTTTCTTCGTGCGGCGATGTCCGACGCGACATCAGGACTGTTGGATTCCTTGCCGACCTTGGGCAATGGCGAAGCAATCGCGGTGGGTGAAGGCGTCGCGGTGCCAATGCGATTGGCATTTGCGACCCTGCCTGAGGACAAGCGTCCGAAGAGTAGCGCCGCCCGCTTCTCGAGCACGTGGCAAACGACCGATCCGGCCGTTGGCACTCTCGACCAAGTCGTCGAGCGCTGGCGTCAGTTCGCCTCCAAATAGGCGACCGGTGGATTTCAGACTCTTTGGGGATCGTTCGTAAGCTAGCTAATTGACTAACGGCGTCGCGGGACCGACGTGCTCTCTTAAATACTTCTCGAAGGCATCAGCCGGAATAGGTTCACTGTAATAGTAACCTTGAGCCTCGTCGCAGTTAATCTCGCGTAGATAGGCGAGCTGCTCGGCCGACTCAACGCCTTCCGCGACGATTTCAAGCCCGAGACTTTGGCCAAGATTAACGACAGCGCGTGCGATTGTTGCGGCGGTGTCGGCCGTGTCGACCTCGGCGATAAAGGAACGGTCGATTTTGATGCGATTGACGGGGAGCTGCCGCAAGTAGCTCAGTGACGAATAACCGGTACCGAAGTCATCGATCGACAGATTGACGCCGACCTCATGCAAATCGGTGAGCACCTCAACAGCATTGTGCAGATCGCTCATCACCGCGGTCTCGGTGATTTCAAGTTCAAGTTTGGTCGGATCGAAACCAGTTTCGCTTGTTACGCGGCGCACCATGTCAGGGACGTCGAGCAAGCTGAATTGCGCGGCCGAAAGATTGACCGCAAGTTTCATTTGCGCGTAGCCGGCGTCGTGCCATTGCTTGAATTGCCGGCACGCATGAGTCAGCGTCCATTCGCCAAGCTCCGCGATCATGCCGGTCTTTTCGGCGACTGGAATAAACTCTGACGGCGGGATCATCCCCTGTTCCGGGTGCATCCACCGCAAGAGGGCCTCGGCGCCAACGGGTTTGCCGTGTCTGATCGACACTTTGGGCTGGAAATAGATCATCAACTGCTCGTAATCGAGCGCGCCCCGAAGCTGTTGTTCCAAGAAATTGCGCCGCTCAGACAGCGAATTCAGATCGGCATCAAAAAAGCGATAGGAGCTGCGATGATCGGCCTTGGCGCGGTACATCGCGAGATCGGCGTTTTGCTGAAGCTTCTGGGCTGTGTCCGCATCTGACGGAAAGACCGTGATGCCGATCGATCCCATCGGGAACAATTTATGGTTGGCGACGTGCACCGGCTCGGCCAAGGCGCGCAGGATGCGTTCGGCTTGGACGTTGGCATCGGTTGGGTAATTCAGTCCCACCTGGATCAAGGCGAATTCGTCACCGCCCAGGCGTGCGACCGTGTCTTCCGCGCGTACGCTGGCGGCAAGCCGCTTGCCGATAACACGCAGCAGTTCGTCGCCGACTTGATGACCGAGCGTATCGTTCACGTCCTTGAAATGATCAACGTCGAGAATCATCAGAGCGACCGCTTCGCCAGTACGTCGCGCACGGTCCAGCACCTGGTCCAATCGCTCGTTGAATAGATTGCGGTTCGCCAGATCGGTCAGCGGGTCGTGATTGGCGAGATACTCAAGGTCCGCCAAGGCTTTTAGCCTCTGGCTCATTTCGTCGCGCAACGCCCGGTTCGCCCGCTCGGTTTCCTTCATCGCGGCGCGCGTCTGCTCGGCTGCCGTCTCGGCGTTTTGGCGCGCGGTCTCTAACGCGGCCCGCGCCCGCTGGCGCTCGACCAATTCGCCCAATTGGCCGCCATAGCGTTCAAGCAGCGATTGGCGACGACGCGGTTGATTACGAGCCAGCAATGGTTGCGTTCCCGACTGGATTTGATTTGGCTAACTCTCGCGCGTTTGGCGCACTTCTTGGCCGCAACGCTGTCTCGCAAGGGCGGAAACGTTCGGCTCAGGACTCAAGATATTTCGACTTGATCCAACGACGAGGGCTTTGCCGGGGAAGACCGCAACCGTTCCGGCATCGGTCTTCAGTCATCCTGCAAACCTGCCGGGATGCCTAAAGAACAAAGACAGCCGTTCAAAAAAATTTCGACGCGTCGGTTCGGCTTCGGAATGGCCGTTGAAAATGTAGGAATTGCCCTAAGTTCCTTGGAGTACTTGACCTCTTCGGCGCGCGAATCCTGGTGTGGTTTGGCACCAAGGCGTTTTTTAATTTGCCTTCGTTGGGGTTTACCCTAAATAGATTATCGGTAGTGGCCTTAAATAAAAACTTAGGCCAAATAAATTTTACATTACGAAACTTTAACGACGCGAATAATAAGAAAAATATAGAGATCATTTCATAAGTAAGAAATTGATAGATATTTTGTGACGACGATCACTTTCTAAAATAGAAACGCGTTAAAAATGATTTACTTTAACGTGGTCTATAAAAATCGGATGTATCGCTCCTAACTAAGACCTGCAAACCGGAGGACTTCGGAAAATGAAACTTCTTGCTCGTATTCGTCGCTTTCGCAAGAGCGAAGACGGCGCCACGGCCATCGAATATGGTTTGATTGCTGCCCTGATCGCCGTTGTGATCATCGTGGCGGTGACCACGGTCGGTACTGAGCTGAATGACACCTTCTCGGTGGTCGGCAACAAGCTGAAATCGGCTCAGTCTAACTAAGCCATCTGGCACCACGCCCCTCAACGTGGTGCGGGAAAAGACGCCCTCGGCTTCCTTGGCCGAGGGCGTTTTTGTTTGGCGCCGGGGAGTTCTCGCATTGGGCAGGTTTCTTGGACCAAGGTGGCCGCCGAGAAGTTCGAAAAATACTGTCGTAGCCCTAACTTAATAACTGTCTCGCATGTCGAAACGGGCGCGTAATCAAGCACGCCGCGACTGGTAGGACCAGGCGAGACGCCGCCGCTCACGAGTTAGGAATGTCGCGTCCGGAAAATGTCGGGTTCGATCCTCTTGTTCATACCGTCTTACAACTGCGAGAAGCAGCTTGTCCGCGTCTTGGGACAGCTCGACGCTTCGGTTCGCAGCCTGTTCGCGGAAATCATTGTGGTGAACAACCGGAGCACCGATGGTACGGAAAACGTCGCACTCGCCGAGATCGCGCGAATTGGCGATCCGCGCATCAAAGTTTTGCGGAACTGTGAGAACTACGGCCTCGGTGGATCTCACAAAGTCGCGTTCGCCTATGCCATGCGGAATGGGCACGACTATGTCGCGGTCTTGCATGGTGACGACCAGGGGCGCATTCGCGATCTCATTCCGCTCGTTGAGCAAGGCGCACACACCGAAGTCGATTGTTTGCTCGGCGCACGCTTTCATCCGCAATCCTCTTTAGTGGGTTACTCGTTAATTCGTAAGCTTGGCAACCGACTTTTCAATGCGCTGTTTTCTCTCGTCGTTCGGCGACGTTTGTATGACCTTGGGGCCGGGCTCAACCTTTATCGGACGGCGATTCTGACTGACCGGTTTTATCATCGATTCACTGATGACCTGACGTTCAACTACGGCATGATATTGGCGCATTGCCATTTGCGTCATCGTCTCAAGTTCTTCCCGATCGAGTGGCGAGAAGACGATCAGATTTCAAATGTCAGGTTGGTGCGGCAAGCCATGCGCTCCTTGCGGTTGTTGGCATCTTACTCTTTGTCAGCCAAGCGCTTTGTCGCGGCGGAACATCGTGATGTCGAACGCGACGACTATCCCTATGACGTTTTTTCGCCCGTTCCCCAATCCATGGCGGCGGCTGAGTGATGTGGGCGCGGCGTCTACATATCGCAAGCTTCGTGCTTTTTTCGATTTACCTTGCGGGCGCGCTGTTGCTTGCCGCGTACATTTTCAAACACGCCTCGTTTGGACGTCCAGTCGGCGAACTATGGACTGGATTGGCGCTCATCGCGCTCGTCTATCTAGGCTCGCATGTCGTGCGCGGTGTTCGCCTGTACGTGATACTGCTTGAGTTTGAGCGGTCATTTACACGGATCTTGGCGCTGTATGCCACGTTGACGTTCGTCAACCGCATGTTTCCGTTGAAGCTCGGTGAAGCGTTCCGGTTCACGGAGATTACGCACGCCCTGAAGAGCTCGCGCCTCGCAGTCGTGGTTATTGCTACCGAACGGTTTTTCGACGCCATCATCCTGTCGTGGCTACTGCTCTATGGACTCATGCTGGACGGGTCGATCATTGAGGACACGACGGTGCTGCTCGTCGCGTTGTCCGCCGTGATCGTCCTCGGGGCGTTGCTGTATCGGGGATTGCCGGGTTTCGCGCGTTACCTTCGGTACTTGGCGGCGACGCGTAGTCGCGGACGGCGCGGCCTTGCCGCTTTGCGTATTGCGGCGGGCATCGACGACCTTTGGCGTGATATGCATCGCATGTTACACGGCCGCGCGATCGTACTGGCTTTGATCAGCTTCGTGGTTTGGGCGCTCGAGATTGCGACGATGGGGCTGATCGTCAATTTGTTTGCCGGGCCATCGGCCGCGGATTTCCCCGGAGATCTGTTGCGGGCTCTCAACAGTTTGCTCGTGGACGGGGGCGCGCAAGCGACGGCGGCCATCGAAGTTTATTTTGTCATGACCTTCGCGGTCATCGCCATCGCGAGCGCGCCGCTACTGCTCTACTACAGTTTTGTTCGCGTGCGCGACTTCCATATCGCGACCGAATACAACGCCAGGAGGAGGCCGCACTATGTTCGTGGCGACGCAAGCCAGCCGACCTGAACGCGGCACGGGCGCGCGAAACGGCATTCATTTCGTCTATGACGACCGCGCATTTGTGGCCGAGGACATCGCACGCATCGTTGGTCAGCGGTCCTACGGTAGCGTGATGCGAAATCGCCGCAGTTTGGCGGACACGGTTCTCGCCGCGGCGCGAAGGGCTGAGCCGGACGCGGTGACGATATTGCGGGATTCCGCGGACGTGAATGCTCTGAAACGAAGCTTGCGAACCGGATCCTAAAAGACTTGCTATGTCCATTACCGCGCCAATGGCGCGATCATAGACGAAGGCGCCCTGGATCTTTTCTTGCGCAAGATCGGATTGGCCGATGGGACCTTGTTCAATGCCCATGTCAATCCGACCATCAGCGGTTTTCACGATCCGAACGAGTATCAGACATTCTTATCACTCCTGGATGCCGGTGCCGATGTCACCGCGAACGACTTCCATCCCGCGGCGGAGATCATGCTGCCGGACGACATGCTTGTCGATCTGTCCGACATCGGTGTGTTTCTGACCTATTTCTCCGGCGGATTTGAGACGCGCTACTTCAACCGCGTCGAAGGCGATGAGTTAACGGTGACCAAGCGCTCGCCCGACAAGAGCAAGCTGGAACGCGAATATCGCTTCTACGGTTTGTTGCCCGAGGCGATGAAACACTGGTTCGTCCAACCCTATAATTTTCAGGACCATGGCCGGGAAGCCAGTTACCAAATGGAGCGCCTGGGCATCGCCGACATGGCGCTGATTTGGATCCACGGCGCCATCGAGCCGCTGGAATTTGAGCGATTCGCACAAAAGCTGATGGCTTTTGTTGAGATGCGTTCGACGCGCAATGTCGGCAACGAACAAGCAAACGAGATGGCGCGCCAACTCTATGTCGAAAAAGTCCGCGCGCGACTCCGCGAGTTCCAAGGCGATGCATTGTACGAGTCCATCGATGCCGCCGTGAGGATGTTGCCGGAGTGTGACGGCATAGAGGCGTTGGTCGCCGACTATGAAGCTTTGTTCGGACGGTATTGGAAGAGAGCACAGGCTGATCAAACAGTCGCGGCTGTCGGTCATGGTGACCTCTGTTTCTCCAACATTCTGTACGACAAAGCGACGCGCATCACGAAGTTTGTCGACCCCAAAGGCGCGCTCGACGAATCGGAAATCTGGACTGACCCGTCTTACGACGTTGCAAAGATCTCTCACTCCGTGTTCGGAAACTACGATATCATCAATAATAATTTGTTCACTATTGAAGTTGACGAAACACTTTCGCCGAAGCTCGTGCTGAACGGTCCGGATTGCCGCAAACTACAAACAGTTTTTCAACGCGTTTTAGAGGAAAAAGGCTACGATCTTTACGGCATACGGCTCCGCGAGGCATCGTTGTTCTTGTCCATGTTGCCGTTGCACAAGGACGATCCGCGAAAAGTTCTGGCGTTTGTGCTCCGCGCAGCCGAGATCCTCGAGGAGCTTCGGCGAAATGGATAGGCATCGCGCTTTGGTCATCGACATCGACGGCACGCTATGTCCCGTCAAATCCGATTCCGATCAGTACGAAGACTTACGGCCCTACGACGCAATGGTCCGGCGCCTGCGGCAATGGCGCGCGGACGGTTACCGCATCATTCTCCATACGGCCCGCAACATGCGCAGCTATGATGGCAATTTGGGCCTGATCAACAAGCACACGGCGCCGACCCTGATCAATTGGCTGGAGAAATGGGACATACCGTACGATGAGCTCCATTTCGGCAAACCCTGGGCCGGGCACGAAGGGTTCTACGTTGACGACCGCGCCGTGCGTCCCAACGAATTCTTGAATCATAGCGCCGCGGAATTGAAGGACTTGATCGACAAGGATCAAATCGGTCTCGGCGAACTCGCAACCGAGACGGCATGAATATCGTTATTACCATGGCCGGGTCCGGTGAACGGTTCCGGCGCGCCGGCTACGATCGGCCCAAATTCATGCTGCGGGCGAGGGGGCAATCCCTTTTCCACTGGTCGATGGCAAGCTTGGCGAACATCTGGCCACACTGTGAGAAGCTTATTTTCATCGTACGAGACGAACATGATCCGGCCGCGTTTATCTCGGATGAATTGGTTAGCATGAATGCGCCGGATCCCATTTTTGTACCTCTCGCGGAAGCAACGGATGGCCAGGCAACGACCGCCATCCGGGCAAACACGATTTGGGACGCGGCGGCGCCTCTGCTCATCTACAATATCGACACCTATGTCGATCCCCGGTTCATTGGGCTGGAGCAAATCAGGGGCGATGGTTGGATCCCGTGCTTCCGGGCGCCCGGATCACATTGGAGCTTCGTCCGACTGGATAAACACGGACACGCTGCTGAAGTGCGCGAGAAAGAGAGAATCTCCGATTTTGCATCCATCGGTCTTTACTGGTTTGGCAGTGCGGACCTCTACGAATGGGCCTATGAATCTCATTACGACAGAGGTCCGGGCGCAAGTCTTCGAGAACGCTACATAGCGCCAATCTACAATGACCTTATTGCCGCTGGCCATGAGGTCACAATCAGTGATGTGCCTGTGCAAGCCGTTGTTCCGTTAGGGACGCCAGACGAACTGACAAGATTTGATGCGGCATCGGCGGTGCAGAGTCGCGGTCCAAGCCTTACGACAACCACGACATAGCCGGGCAATAGTCGCGCATTCATTCTTTATTGCCATACTAAATACCAAGATCCAAGCAGATGATGATTGATCGAACCGTTGACCGAATAGAGGGATGGGCGAGCGGCACTTTGGGCGCGATGGGTCGGCGCATTGCCGAACGCGTCTTATTCCACGCTGCAAGAATGCGCGATGCACGTTACCTAGGATTCACATTGGTAATTCCGTTCTTGGCGCTTGTTGCGGTTCCGCTATGGCTTGCCGATTCGGTCGCACTGAATCGCTGGATATTTGACTATGCAATGCCTTTGGACATGTCGCTGCGGTGGCTCCATGGGCACGTTCCCCATTTAGATTTTCAAACGCCTGTCGGCGTTACATATTGGCTGATTCAGGGTTGGGCCACGGACTTGATGGGTGGCGTGGACGCACGAACGCCCATAGTCGCGAATTTTCTCGCGGTCGTACCAATTGTTGTCGGTGCATGGATCTTATTGCGGCCACGGCTTTCCGGCGGCCTGTTGGGTTTGGCAGTTCTCGCAAGCGTTCTGTTTGTGATTTCGCCGCGCTCACCAGGCGATATCCCTGGCGAAATCTCATTTCTCGCTGCCTACAACAAGATCGGCCTGTCCTTATTGGCCGTTCTCTTGCTGGCGATGTTCGTCGAACCGCGTCAGGTCAGGACCCAAAAAGGTCGATGGCTCGATGGTGCGGTCATCGGATTTTTCCTACTCTGGCTGATTTATCTGAAAGTTACATTTGCCGCCGTCGCGGTCCTGGGCATCATAGCCGCCTTTCACTACGCGCCTTGGAACCGATTCTCGACGGGACTTGCGGTGGCCATTGCTTGTGCCGGGATCATCCTGGTTGATTGGTTCGCCGGCATAAACGCCGCGTACTTTGGCGATGTTTCCAGCACGGCGGCAGCCGGACCGGCGATCCGGTACGGCAAGATGCTCCGTGACATCGCCGACAGCCGTCTGACGATTGTGCTCTATCTAGCCTGCCTGGTGATTTATTGGCGTTTGAGTGTCGCAGCGCCGGCGGTCAAGCGCGCGAACGTCATCGTCAGTCTCGGTCTCTTCGTCGCCGGCGTGGTCGCCATGAATCAAGTTCACGACAATGCGCTGGCGGTGAGCTACGTAGCGCTCTTGGTGCTCGCCCAGAGCGCGATTGATGAGACCGCATATGACGACGAAGTTCGTCGCTGGAAGTCATTCATGCCGCCATTGATCGGTGCGGTCGCACTTATCATGACCTCGATGCTCGCGGACGCAGTTTCGTCAGCCCGATATTATTCGGCGACCAAGCATGGCGGGGTCGGTAGTCATCCGAGCAGCTTTTGCGATGACCCGGAAATCCCGGTTTGCCGAATTGTTTATCAGGTTTTTGACACTTCGGAGCATGACTGGGTGCGACCGTTACCCAATCCGACATTCGCGGCGACCACCGGAACCGTCGATGTGGCCGAGCGTGATGCGGACCACTTGTCCATCGCAGCCATGTTGGATATGTGCAATGCGCGCGAAGACTGCGTCTTCTGGAAAGTCCAAGAGCAACTTTATCAGCTGCTTAATCAGCACATGCAGCCGGGTGATAAGCCATTGTTTCTCGGGTTTTCGAACATCCTCCCATACGCCTATCAGGTGGAGCCGCCCAAGCACATTCCGGCTTGGTTGGACGTCAACCGCAACATCTCCGCCGACGCGCACCCTGAACCCGAGGTGATTTTCAAAGATGTGACTTTGCTTGCGGTGCCGCAAGTGTACTTCCAGATCGGCCGGATTTCAGGCCTCAATGATATTTACAAGGACGATATCCCTTCTTTCTTCGACCTGGTTGCGGAGACGGATAGTTGGCAAATTTGGCGGAAACGCTGATGCTTTAACCCGCTCGCGTCGTTGGTCCTCGTCGCGACCATCGCGGCCGTCGTTTCTTTGTGACTAACCTCGATCGGATAGCTGCGCAACAAAGACCTTGCGGGTCAGCTCGGCGAGCGACGATGCGGACATTTTGCGCATGACTTTCGATCGATGGAACTCGATCGTCTTCTCGCTTAATTTCAGATGCGCCGCGATATCCTTGTTCGAGCTACCGTCCACGATCCCGTTGAGCACTTCACGCTCGCGATCCGTCAACTGACCCATTTTGTCGGCAATACTCGCGCGTTCCGCATCGGCTTCCGCGGCGCGCGCGTTCTTGTCGAGCGCGGCCTGGATCAAATCCAGCAACACTTGGTCGTTGAAAGGCTTCTGGATGAAGTCAAACGCGCCAGATTTCATCGCCCGCACGGCCATGTCCACGTCACCGTGCCCGGTGATGATGATGACCGGAAGATTGATCCGCCGATCCGAGAGTTGCCGTTGAAGCTCCAAGCCGCTCATGCCCGGCATGCGAACATCAACGACCAAGCAACCCGCCAAACCAGGCTCATAATTGTCCAGAAAGTCGGTTGCCGATGCAAATGTCTGGACTTGCAAGTCGACTGAGGAAATCAAAAAATGTAGGGACTCCCGAACGGCTTCATCGTCGTCGACTACAAAAACGGTCGGTTTCTCGTCAAACATCTTGTGATCCCATTGTGACGGTTTCCGGGGCCGCGGCGACGGGCAAGGTAAATCGAAACGCCGTGCCGCCATTAAGGATCGCTTCCGCCCACAATTTGCCATTGTGCGCTTCAACGATCGAGCGCGAGATCGATAGTCCCATACCCAATCCATTGGATTTGGTGGTGTAGAACGGATCAAACAAGTGCTCGAGTTCCTCCGGGTCGATCCCAGGCCCGGTGTCCTCGACAGAAATTAGCATCGTATCCGATGACTGGAGTTCGGCGCTGATGGTCAGATTGCGCGTTTCTAGATTGTCCGCGCTCAAGGCTTCCAAGCCGTTGCGCGCCAAATTGAGGATGACTTGCTCAATCTGAATCAGGTCCGCACTGACAGGCGGCATGTCGCTTGCCAAATCGAGTGTCAGGGCGACATCGAGGCGCCGGACATCCGCGCCGACCATGTCGGCGACATCGTTAATCGCAATCTTGATATCCGTCGCGGTCCGTTCCGGTGTGGTTTTCCGCACGAAGCCGCGAATCCGCTTGATGATCTCTCCTGCGCGCGTGGCTTGCCGATTGACTTGCTCCAAGGCCCCCACAAGCTCGTCGATATCAACATTGCCGCGCTTAACCCGACGCATGGAGCCTTGGGCGTAATTTCGGATCGCGGCGAGCGGTTGGTTAAGTTCGTGCGCGAGTCCGGTTGCCATCTCGCCCATGGTGCCAAGCCGAAGGAAATGAGCGAGCTCAGATTCTTGCTGGCGTGTCTTTGCTTCGATCCGGCGCTGCTCTGTCACATCATCGCCAGAACTTAGTACGCCACTCACCCCGCCGAAATCGTCGCTCAAGGTCGTGGTATTCCAAGCGACTGTTCGCAGCGCGCCGTCGGCCGTGACCACCTGGTACTCAACCCGCTCCGCGCCGGTTGAGCTGCCGTTCAGTATCGCTGTCAGCATCTCGCGGACATGGGCCTGTTGGTCTTTGGCGACCGCCGTTTCAATCCAGTCCCGTCCAACAATCCAATCGCAATCGCGACCAAGGATCGTGCATCCGCGATCGTTGATGAGGGTGACGCGGAGGTCGCGGTCCAACGCGACAATGACGTTGCGGACGATCGCCAAATACCGTTGGGCCCGCTCTCGCTCTTGATGAAGGGCTTGCTCACGTTGCATGGCGATCACCACCGTGTCACGCGCCCGCCGCACAAACGCCCAAGCCAAGACAGTCATGCCAGGGGTGGAAAGCAGGATCATCAACAGGGCCTTGTGAAACACTTGCCGGCCGGAGTTATCGATGGCCCAAGTAATGCCGCCCAGTGGTTCGCCGTCGGCGGAGATGAGTGGAATCGCTTGGCTCAACTGATTGGGGTCGGCAAGCCGTAAGTGAAGATCGCTTAGTCCGGAGCGCGCCGACAGCTCTTCCAGCGAACGATCGCTCAAATGCCTCGCGAAAAGAAGCACCGGCGCGGCGCTTCGCGTGGCCCCAGTCTCAGCTTCCAGCGCGATCACGGCGGCAAAATGAATCGCACCATCAATCTTGCCGAGACCGCTTCGCGGCGTGGCACCATCGGTTCTGCGATCGCGGGCCAATTCGATCAGCCGGGCGATCGCCGGAGATGCCGCTTGCGCGAAGTCGTTCGATACGCGCTGACCGTGGTGCATGGCGTAAAGCGCGTGGTTGTCGCCATCGACGACCATGATCCAGTCGTAACCATGTGTGTCGGTAACCGGCTTGCCTAGATGGTCGTCCAACCACAATTGGCCGTTGTCGGGATCGAGGCCTGGGCTTAGATCCAAATTGCGGCCGTAATCGACGGCGGTCCGCGCGATTTCGCGGTGCATGCCGTCGAGCATGCTGACGGCAATGCGCAATGAACGCTCCGTCGCATTGCCATCCTGCCAACGCGCGGCCAGAAAAATCAGAAATACAATCAGCACCAGCCCGATCACGCCCATCGCGGCAACCGGTAGGATGATGTTGTGCGTGAGGTCTTGGTCGCCCCGCTGCGGCGTATTTATGCTGCCAACTAAAGACTCTTCGGCCATTGTGCCTCGGGCCGCTCAAATCGGCGCCGGCCATCGGTGTTTTGAGGACTATCTATATGTATGTATGTCGGTCGCGTCGAAAGGCGCGACAAGACCACGTTGAAATCTCGCAACTAGCGAGAATGCCTCCTGCGTGGCTGCTAAGCCCTGCGGTTCGCACGGCTTCCTCAAGCATCCCTGCGGTGTGATGACCATACAAAGCCTCGCCCGATTACATTTGTCGGTAGAAAGCCGGCTGGTTTATGGTCCGGTGACGCGCGCATTTGTCATTGAATTAGTGATCCAGGGCCTTGGTCGATCAAAAACGTATCTTGTTGGTGGAAAACTCCGAGCCATTGGCACAAACCTATGAGCGTTACTTGCGTTCGGAGCCATACGATGTTGTCCACGCCTTCGATGGGGCCGCGGCCCTAGAGGCGCTCCACAACGGGCCCTTCGATTCAGTGATCCTGGATCTACGTCTACCCGACATGGACGGCCTAGAGATCCTGCGCCGAATTCGCGCGTTGGACGCCGGCCCCGCGGTGATTGTCATCACGGTCGATGGGCAAATCAGCGTTGCCGTTGAGGCGATGCGCGAGGGTGCTTTTGATTTCCTTGTTAAGCCTTTCAGCGCCGATCGTCTTGCCATCACATTGCGCAACGCCGTTGACCATCATCAATTGACCGAGATTGTGGACACTTACCGCAAGGAATATGCACGCCAAAAATATTTTGGCTTCACCGGCTCGTCGCCGGTCATGCAGAGCGTCTTTCGGGTGATCGAGGCTGCCGCCGCAAGCGACGCGACCGTGTTTATTACCGGCGAGAGCGGCACCGGAAAAGAATTGTGCGCTGAGGCAATTCACCTCAGCAGCCCGCGTTGTGACCGCCCCCTAGTGGCGATCAATTGCGCTGCAATTCCAAAGGACTTGGTGGAAAGCGAGATTTTCGGTCATGTGAAAGGAGCTTTCACGGGCGCTGTGAGTGATCGTGACGGGGCGGCGAAAGCCGCGGATGGGGGCACGCTATTTCTCGATGAAATTTGTGAGATGCCGCTGGATTTTCAGGCAAAGCTACTGCGGTTCGTGCAGACGGGGACTTATACCCGCGTCGGCGATACCCGGCCGACCAAAGTCAATACGCGGTTTGTCTGCGCGACCAACCGCAATCCCGTGGAGGAAGTTGCCGCCGGTCGATTCCGACAGGACCTGTTTTACCGCTTGCACGTGATTCCAATCCATTTGCCGGCGTTGCGCGAGCGTGGCGGGGATATCGTTATCTTGGCGCGGCAATTCCTCTCTGAATACGCCAGTGCCGAGGGCAAATCGTTCCGCGATTTCTCGAAGCAGGTCGAGCAAGAGCTACTGCGCTATCGCTGGCCCGGCAATGTCCGCGAGTTGCAGAATTTGGTGCGCAATGTCGTGGTTTTGCACAACGCGGAAGTCGTCACTGTTGAGATGCTCGGCTACGATAATATCGCACCGTCGATTGGTGGCAGCCACGACCGCCGCGTGACGCCCGATCGTCGGAAGCAAGCGCCGTCTGAGTCGAACGGGCCAACGGATACGATGGTTGATGTTGAGCTTGGCCCGCTTTGGCAGATGGAAATGCAGTGTATTGAGCATGTGCTCAACGTCGCGGGAGGCAGTGTGCCGCGCGCAGCGGCGATGCTCCAAATTAGCCCGTCGACCGTGTACCGCAAACGCCAACATTGGCGGTCGCTGGAGTCCGACAAGGCATCCTAACCGCGGTTCACGCGGGATCGGCTTATCGCGAAGACCGATTCAGTCTTTTCAATGTTCTTTTGACTGCCGCGTTCGCGCAATCGAATCGGCGGAAGGAGATCGGCTGGCGCACCCCGTTCGGTAATCGCTAGTTATCCACATACAGGGAAAATGTGTGTCTTTTTGGGCGCAGCGCGGACCCCATTTCGGGAAAGTGATTGCCTACCAAATCGAATATTTGGTAGTTTCAGAAGTGAGGGGACCCCATATCTTGGGTTTATCCACATAGAATTATCCACAGGCTGTGGATTAATTTGTGCGGAGGTGCAGGTGCGGCACGATGACGCCATGCTGAATGTTGTGCAGCTCGAACGCGGTGTGCGTGTGCGCACCGATCCTGCACGCGACCGTTTGCTGACGACATTTGGCAAAGCGGTGTTGACCGACCGGTATTTGATGCCGGGCGAGAGCTTTCAAGATCTTTTCGCGCGCGTGGCGACGCATTTTGCCGACAATAGTGGGCACGCGCAGCGGATCTACGACTACATCAGCAACCAGTGGTTCATGCCTTCGACGCCGATTTTGAGCAACGGCGGGACCAATCGCGGTTTGCCTATTTCGTGCTTCTTAAACGAGGCCGGCGACAGCCTCGACGGCATCGTCGATCTTTGGAATGAAAATGTCTGGCTCGCATCGCGCGGCGGCGGCATCGGCAGCTATTGGGGCAATCTGCGATCGATCGGGGAAAAAGTCGGTCGCAACGGTAAGACCTCCGGGGTCATCCCGTTTATTCGCGTTATGGATGCGCTCACCTTGGCGATTTCTCAAGGCTCGCTGCGCCGCGGTAGCGCCGCCGTGTATTTGCCGGTCAGCCATCCGGAAATTGAAGAGTTCGTGGAGATTCGGCGCCCCACCGGCGGTGATCCAAATCGCAAAGCGCTGAATCTGCACAATGCCGTGGTGATTCCGGACGCGTTTATGCGCGCCGTTGAAGCCGATGAAGAATGGGCGCTCGTCAGCCCGAAGGACGGCACTGTGGTCCGCCGGGTCAGCGCCCGGTCAATTTGGATACGGATCCTGACCGCGCGCATCGAGACCGGCGAGCCCTACATGCTGTTCATCGATCATGTGAATCGCGCCGTGCCGGCACATCACAAGCTCGCTGGCCTCGACGTTAAGATGTCGAACCTGTGCAGTGAAATCACTTTGCCGACCGGTAAGGACCGCTTCGGCGAAGAACGCACCGCGGTGTGTTGCCTGTCGTCGCTCAATCTCGACACCTATGATTCCTGGTCCGACCACCCGTGCTTTATCGAGGACGTGATGCGTTTCCTCGACAATGTGTTGTCGGACTTTATCGCCCGAGCGCCGGACAGTATGGCGCGCGCGCGTTATGCGGCGATGCGGGAAAGAAGCGTCGGCCTCGGCGTGATGGGTTTTCACTCATTCCTGCAATCGAAGGGTGTGCCGATCGAATCGGTGATGGCAAAGGTTTGGAACCGCCGCATTTTTGAATCGATTCGGACGCGCGCCGACGCCGCATCAGAGCTGCTGGCCGAAGAACGCGGCCCGTGTCCGGACGCCGCGGACTACGGCATTATGGAGCGCTTCTCGAACAAGCTCGCCATCGCGCCGACAGCGTCGATCTCGATTATCTGTGGGGGCGCATCGCCGGGTATCGAGCCCGCGGCGGCCAACAGCTTCACGCACAAGACGCTAAGCGGCTCTTTCAATGTGCGAAACCGTCACTTGGAGGAACTGCTTGAGGAACGCGGCTGCAACGACGCGGATACCTGGTCTTCCATCACTGCGCATGAAGGATCCGTTCAGCATCTCGACGCCTTGTCCGACGATGAAAAAATGGTGTTTCGCACGGCATTCGAGATCGATCAGCGTTGGCTGATCGATTTGGCCGCGGATCGGGCGCCATTTATTTGCCAGGCTCAGTCACTCAATCTTTTCTTGCCTGCGGATGTGCATAAGCGCGACTTACACAAGCTTCATTTTCAGGCTTGGAAGACGGGCGTCAAAAGCCTGTATTACTGTCGGTCTAAATCGATTCAGCGCGCCGACGTCGTAGCTGGCGATCATGTCAGCCGGCCGAACGCGGCGCCCCAATCGTCTCAGCCGGTGCCACCCGACGACTATGAAGAATGTTTAGCATGCCAATGAATGTTTTCGATTTGACGTCTGTCGTGGTTGGAGTTTGATAGTGTCGCTGCTTGAACCGAGCCCTGTTTATAAGCCGTTTCGCTACCCGTGGGCCTATGATGCTTGGCTGACGCAGCAACGAATTCATTGGCTGCCGGAAGAAGTGCCGTTGGCGGATGATGTGAAAGATTGGCATCGAAATCTGACGGCGGAAGAACGGAATTTGTTGACCCAAATATTTCGGTTCTTCACGCAGGCCGATGTTGAAGTCAACAATTGCTACATGAAGCACTACGCGCGTGTGTTTCAGCCGACGGAAGTGCAGATGATGCTGGCGGCTTTCTCAAATATGGAAACGGTACACATCGCCGCCTACTCGCACCTGCTGGATACCATCGGTATGCCTGAAACCGAGTACTCTGCCTTTCTCAAATACAAGGAGATGAAGGACAAATACGACTTTATGCAGCAGTTCGGTATGGACAGTAAGTCCGATATCGCGACGACGCTGGCAGCGTTTGGCGCGTTTACCGAAGGTTTACAATTATTCGGTAGTTTCGCAATTTTGCTGAACTTCCCGCGCTTCAATAAAATGAAGGGCATGGGCCAAATCGTTTCTTGGTCGGTTCGCGACGAATCGTTGCATACGCAATCAATCATCCATTTGTTCCAGACGTTTGTGGAAGAGAATCCGGAGATATGGAACGACGCGCTAAAGCGCAATCTGTACTTGATTTGCTCTTCGGTCGTGGACCATGAAGACGCATTTATCCGGCGTGCCTTCGAGCTGGGTCCGGTCGAAGGGCTCGGGCCTGAAGACGTGATGCGCTACATCCGCTACATCGCCGATCGTCGGCTTGGCCAACTCGGGCTGCAACCGATCTATCGCGTTGGGCGCAACCCGCTTCCATGGCTTGAAGACATTCTGAATGGTGCCGAACACACCAACTTTTTCGAGAATCGCGCAACGGAATACTCACGCGCCGCGACCCAAGGTACCTGGGAAGAGGCGTTTGACTAGCCGCGACGCCCGCTACCCTCCCGGCGGGCGCGCGGCCTTTGTTTGGGGCCGCTATTCAGTGCGCAATTGTGGTGCCTCGGCCATGCGAAAGCGTGGTTTTCATGCGCCGGCCACACCATAATTTATAGGCGAACCGAACATTCCGGGATCCCTGCAAACGGAACCTCGGACCGGTGCCGTTTCGAAGTGTGATGAGGTTTCCATGCTGCCATTGCAAGGACTACGCGTAGTTGAGATCGGAGACGGCGTGGCAAGTGGTATCGCCGCGCTGATATTGGCCGATGCCGGTGCGCAGGTAACCAGGGTCGTGCCGTCCGATAGCGGTGGTTCGATGGGTTCGCCGGTCGATCAATCGTTACGCGCGCGGGGCAAACATAGCATGGCCGCGAATCTGGATGCAGCTGGCGCGCGCGCGATCCAAGACGTGCTGCGGGACGTGGACATTCTGATCGAAGAAACGCGACCTGGAACGCTCGGTAAGCTCGGCCTCGGCTACGAAGCGCTGAAATCCGAAAACCCTCGTCTGATCTATTGCTCCATCAGCGGTTACGGCCAAACAGGTCCGATGGCCAATGAAGTTTCGCAAGACTTGAACCGGTTGGGCGCCACCGGCCTGCTCGAAATGGCGGCTAATGGGACCGGTGGTCCTATGGTGCCGGGCGGTCGCACCGGCGACATAGCCGCGGGCGCTTTCCCCTGTGTGATGAATATCTTGCTGGCGCTCCGGGCGCGCGAGTCGACAGGCGAAGGTTGCTACCTCGACCTTGCGATTGCGGACACGCTGTTCACCTTCGCCTATGACAGAATTGGTTCGGCGGCGCTGACACGGCCAGGTTCGGACCCGCAAGGCACATTGCCTGACAGGGCGTCACCGCGTTACCAGCTCTATCGGACCGCGGACGATCGATTTGTCGCCGTTGCCGCGATCGAGGATCGGCACTGGGACAATTTGTGCGAACGACTGGAATTGGAAGACGAACTGCGCGATGACGCGCGCGCACCGGAGGAAACAGAACGCGCTTTGGCGGCGATCATTGGTGCGCGGTCGGCCGCGTTTTGGCGCGACAAGTTCGAGAATCGCGACCTTTGCTGTTCCGTGACGGACACTCTCAAGGAAGCGCTTTCAAACCCTCAATTTCAAGCGCGCGGCTTGTTTGACCAAAAAATCAATTTTGGCGGCGGTGAAGTGACCGCCGTGGCGACACCGGTCGCGCCGCAGTTCCGGGGCGAAGCTTCAGACAACCGCGCAGCGGCGAAAGACAAAACCGGGAAGATCCTGGAGACCCAATAGCGGCTATCGGGCGTCCGCCCACGGGCGGCTCAGGCGAAATGCGCAATTGATTAGGCCGACATGCGAGTAGGTTTGGGGAAAATTGCCCCATAACTGGTTCGTGGCCGGGTCGATGTGCTCGGACATCAGCCCGAGATGGTTTCGCAAGCCGAGCATCCTCTCAAAAATCTCGCGCGCTTCGTCATGCCGACCAAGTGCCGTCAGCGCGCTGATATACCAGAAACTGCAGACGACGAACGCATGTTCGGGATGCCCGAAGTCATCTTCAACGATGTAGCGAAATACGTGGGTACCGCGAACCAACTGCCGTTCGATCGCCTCCACGGTGGCCGCAAATCGCGGGTCGCTGCCATCGAGAAAGCCGATCTCTTCCAAAAGCAACAGATTGGCATCTAGCTCGGTACCACCGAAACTCGCGACGAAGCTGTTCACGGAGGCATTCCAGGCTTTCTCGCAGATGGTGCGGTGAATTGTGTCTGCTTTGCCGCGCCAAGCGGCGGCGCGGTCTTTTAGGTCCAAATGATCCGCGATCTTCGCCAGACGGTCACAGGCGGCCCAGCACATCACGCTTGAAGAAGTGTGGACACGCTTGCTGGTCCGCAGCTCCCACATGCCAGCGTCCGGCACGTCGTGCAGCGCAAAGGCTCTCTCGCCGAGCGCTTCGAGGCGCTCGAACGTTTCGACGCCCGCCGGGCGCAGCAGGCGTGAATCGAAGAACGCCTGCGTGGCCGCGAGAATCACATTGCCGTAAACATCGTGCTGGACCTGTTGGAAGGCCTGATTGCCGGCCCGGACGGGACCCATGCCCCGATATCCGGCCAGGCCAGACATTTCGCGTTCCGGCACATCGGCTTCCAACGTGATGCCATAGACGGGCTGCAGGGCACCGTCCGCTTTCTCGGCGACCAAATTGTCGAGATATCGGAGAAAATCCTCCATCGTCTGGTGGGCGCTGGTTTGATTGAGCGCCTGGACGGTGAAGAACGCGTCGCGCAGCCAGCAATACCGATAGTCCCAGTTGCGGCCGGTGTCCGGCGCCTCGGGAATGGAGGTCGTTGGTGCCGCGATAAGGGCGCCAGTCGGCTCAAAGCTGCACAGTTTCAATGTGATGGCGGAGCGAATCACCGCCTCCTGCCATTCAAAAGGGATGTTCAAACTGCGCACCCAGTGCCGCCAATAGTCGACAGTTTGATCAAGGAAGTCGGCGCCAACGCGATTAACCGGGTCGGTGAGCGGTTCGTCGGGCCCCAAAAAAAGCGTGACAGGACCTTGGAGGAGGAACGGGCGTTCGCCCAAAATGTAGGGCAAGGGTGCGTTCGTCGTCAGGCGCAAATTGAAGCTTTCGTTGGCGTACCGAATATGGTTGCTGCCGAACGTGACGGACGGTTGTGTGGCGCCGTACTCAAACGATGGCCGTAGACGAACGCGTATGCGCGGCGTGCCGGCGATCGGTTCAAGAATGCGAATTAGGATCGGCGGCCGAAAACGGCGGCCGAACAGACCAAAGCGGGGCGCGAAGTCCGAAACGCGGACGCCGTTGCCGCTCTCGTCGAAGAGTTCGGTCTGCAGGACAGCCGTGTTGTCGACATAGGCTTGTGTCGCGCGCGCGATCCCGGGTTCGAGATCGATTTCGTACGTGCCGGTTTCCGCCTGATCGTTGACCAGACGATTGAAAACCGGGTCGCCATCGAACGATGGCATGCAGGCCCAGACCACGGCTCCGCGCGCATCGATCAGCGCCGAGAACGCGCAATTCCCGACCATACCGAGGTTCAAGCTGTTATGGAGCGGATCGGTCTTCATTGATGCAACTGTGCTACTATTCGCGGTGACGGGCCGTGGCTCTGCTTTGGCGTTCTTACGATATTGGGTCCTTATGACGATATGGTCGCGGTGACCATCAAAAGACCGAAAAAATCAGAGCCATCCTGCGATTGCGCGCACTTGGCGTATTTCATTGGCAGGCCCATATCGGAGTCGGATGCGGAGAATGCCATCGGGATTCGATGAATTTTAGAAAAATTTTGCCGATTTCGCGCCGAAAGGAATTGGAATCATGAAAAAAATTGTTTTGGCCGCATTAGCTTCTACGATTTCGTTTGGACTTGTTGGTATTTCGCCGACCCTTGCGGACGGCGTTTCCAATGGCGCCAGTATCAAAGTGGTCGGGCCTCAATTGACTCGTGAAGCGACCACGCAAACCAGTCGACAAATAACCACGGCGACATCGAAGGCAACGCGCGAATCCACCAGCCGCTAACGACGCGGTACACGCCAGACGTTTCTAAGTTCAGTGCGCCAGGAGGCCTAGCCGAGGGTGTCTGGAACGCTGGGCGAAGCGCCCTGAACATACGCACAACTTTTAGGTGAAATCTGAGCGGCTCCGTCAAGTCCGGCGGGGCCGCTCACGTTCACGAAAACGTGTGCAAAACACACTGTGGTTTCCTTGCAACAAGCCGGTCAAAACTCTTGCCAAAACGGGGCGATTAGCGGGGGAATGGTTTGACGGGTCTAGTCTCGATCGAGTACCAGATTATGTGAACCAGTGGCCACATACGGTTGAGGGGCGGATATGGCCTGCTGCACTTTAATGTTTGATGGATAGGGGTTTCCCGATGAGCAACCTGCGAGTAATCGGTGCGGTCGCCGGTGCAATGATGATTGCGGCGCCTGCGCTCGCCAATACGAACAACACCGCGGAAGCGCCAAGTACCTCCGTGTCCAGTGGCCAGGTGGTTCGCCAAGCGTCCGCGATGACGGCCGGTGGCATTGGGTCGCGGATCGGTAGCTTCCTGAGCCCGCAGGTTTTGGTTGGCCAGGGCGCGGACCCCAACAGTGTTGCTTTCATCATGGACGAATCCCTTGGCTCGGGTATGGCCGCGGGTGGCGGTGACGGACGGCTCGGCGTGTGGGTGTCCGGCGGCTGGTCGCAGATCGAAGACGAACTCAATTCCACGGCTTTTGACGGCAATCTCTACAACGTGCTCGTCGGCGGCGATTATCAGTTCAACGACCGGTTCTTGGGCGGTGTGGCCCTCGGGTATGAATCGGGCGATATCGACACGAGCTACAATACGGGCAACATTGAATCCGATGGGTTCACGATTGCGCCGTATGCCGGCTACGTGCTGAACCGGTATTTGACCCTGGATGTCAGTGGTGGCTACACGTTCGCCGATTACGACATGGTGCGCAATCCGGCGGCGGGGGCGCCGGTGACTGGTTCTACCGAGGGTGATCGTTGGTTCCTCGGCGGTAATTTGAATGGCTATTACGCGATCAATCGCGTGACCATCGGCGGTCGGCTTGGCTACCTGTACACCAAGGAAGAGCAAGACAGCTTTACCGAGAGCAACGGCACCGTGATTGGCCAGAATGACATTTCGATTGGCCAATTCCGGGTCGGCGGTACGGTTGGGTATTCCTTGGGTAAAGTCGAACCGTACGTGACCGGCACGTACGTCTACGACGTCCAGCAAGAAAAAATCACGGTGGCGCCCGGGCAGGCGCAGCCGCAAAACGATCGGTCCGGCCTTGATGTCGGTGGTGGTATCCGGTTCTCGTTGAGCGATCGCGTGACCGGCGGTTTTGAGGGCACCACGCATGTTGGCCGTGACGACTTCAACTCGACAAGCTTGACCGGCAATCTGCGGATTAAGTTCTGATCCGGTTTTGAGCGACCCGTCCATCATGGGGGCCCAGCGGCGACGCTGGGCCCCTTTGCTTTGGCTCACGGTCATCTGCTGGTGTCTCACCGGCTGCGCCGGCGAACTGCTGGAAGATGGTCGCGCGAAAGCCCTAAGGCTCGCGTCTGAGGCTGGATTTAGCCCGGCGAAGATCGATGCGGGTCCGTTTGTCCTTTATAGCTATGTCAAAGGTCGTCGCGGCGCGAGCCAACGAATGGTGATGTATATCGAGGGCGATGGCCGAACCTGGCAAAACCGATACGTCCCGGCGCCCGATCCGACGCCGCGCAATCCGATTGCTCTGGAAATGGCGATCCGCGACCCGGCGCCGCTCGTCGTTTATCTGGCCCGTCCATGCCAATATGTCCGCGATCTCGACCGCCGGGCGTGTCATCCACGCTATTGGACGAGAGACCGTTATGCGGAAGAAGTGCTCGAGGCCACGGAGCGCGCGATCGACCATTACCTTACGATCCTGGGCGCGACTGAAATCGAACTCATCGGATACTCAGGCGGCGGGGCCATCGCGGCGCTGGTTGCTGCGCGGCGCACCGACATTGTCGCGCTGACGACGGTTGTCGCGCCGCTTGATCATGCTGCTTGGACGTCGCACCACGATGTATCGCCAATGACTGGCTCGCTCAATCCCGTCGATTTTGCGGACAAGTTGCAAGCCATTCCACAGCTTCATCTTGTCGGTGGTGATGATTCGATCGTTCCGTCATTGGTCGCGCGCGCCTACCAAGCACGATCCACCGGTGCCACACGCATGCGCGTCGTGCCGATCGAAGACTATGACCATATTTGCTGCTGGGCACGCGATTGGCGCAAACTCCGCCAGGAACTCACACCGGATTAGCCACCTGGCATCATGAACGGCAGAGACGCCGCGCGTTTGGGTAACATTTCGCAACCGGCGCGCAGAGCATGGACGCGCGGTGAAGTGTTTTGGGCTGTCGTGTCGTTGTGCTTGGTGGCCGCCTATGTGAACACGGTCGTGGTTTGGAACTGGCTTGAGGCGAGTTTAAACACCGCGCTTCTCTCTGCGGTTCCTCTCATACTGGCACTCATTCTCGCCGCCGTTCTTGTGTTTGGCCGCCGCCGGTCGCCACGAATGGGCCTGTTGCACGTTATGGCATGGGTCACGGTTGCGGCTGTGTGCGCTGCGTTCGCGTGGCTGTTAATCGATCCCGATTTCCCGGCAAAACGTGTGCACTTGTTCGAATATGCGCTGCTGGCCGTGGTTGTCCGGCAGTTCTTTCGCGCACGTTTAGCGGAGCCAATGGCGAGCGTCGCGGGCGTGGTCGTTGCGGCCGTGCTCGGCGTGCACGATGAATTGCTTCAAGGATTGCACCCCGGCCGCTTCTTTTCGCCGCTGGATGTGATCGTCAATTCGCTTTCGGCGTGTGCCGGGGGCGCCTTGGCTTACGCCTTTCATCCGTCCCGTACGTCGCGGCCGCGATCGCGGATACAGCCCACGCAATGGCTTATCATCGCAGTATCGGCGGTCATGCTGATGGCTTTTTTGCACATTCTTGCCACCTTTGGCGTTGGGTCCAACCTGGCCCCAAGCCTCCTTTTGCCGCTTTCAGGATTGTTGCTGTGGTTTGCCTTCGCGCGCCGTGAACCGCTCACCGACGGGCGCGCGCGGTTTGTCTTCATCACCGTAAGTTTGAGCGCCGCCGCCGCCATTTCACCAAGCCTCGCGATGCTGTTCGACGTCCCGTTCGCCTGAGCTAGCGGCAATCCAAAACCTAACCACGGTAGACGTAGCGCACGGAAACCGCCTGTATGTCACGCATACCAAACCACAAACCACCAAGGATCAGTGTGCTGCTCAGTAATTGCAGCGCGCCAGACCACGCCACGATGATGGTGCTAAACGAAAACGGGGCAGTCCAGTCCGACACGAGAATCATGGGTGGCCCGAATTGCGACAACGCGATGGCGACAATCGACAAGATGAAACAGACAAATGCCGCACGCGAGCGGGCTGGAAATAAACTTAGTGCGGCAATATAAAAAACCGCGAGTAACAGGCCTCGGCTGATCAGACTATAGTGCGAACCATCACCCTCCGATCCGAACAGGGCCGGTGCGACACTTGCGGCCCAAATTTCGTGCAGCCGTGCGGACTCGGCCAGCGCCAAAATGAACCCGATTATGGCGCCAACGCGCCAAAATGCGTCGGGTCTCTGGCCGCCGGAATAACTGAAGGCCATCAAAGCGCACGTCGCCGCGATGGCGTAGAGTTTCAAAACACCCCAACTCCAAGGAATGTTGGCGACAACGACAAAGTCGAGGCTTGCGAGCCTCGCCGAAGCAGTAAGCTGTCGGACTTCCGGGAGGGTGCTCGCCAAATAGGATGCCGTAAGTGCCAGGTCGACGGCCAATGTCAGGGCCAAGGCCCAGCGTACTCCACGGTTCGTGACGCGGATCGGAACGCGTGCAATGCGATGCAACGGTTGTGCTTCGATTTCAGGTTGTCTGGCAGGTTCCATTCTTGCGACCTTGTGTCCGATAGAAAAATAGCAGACTAATTACCTGCTTGTGATGTTCGAATTTGCTTCGCGATATCCGGATCCACCGGCATAATTTTTTCTAACCCGTGTTCCAGTGCATCTCGCATCCGCGCAAAGCCGGTTTCAGCGGTGGCTTCATCGCCGAGTAGCACCGCACCCGAGAACCAGAGGCCAACGGGGTCATCGCGATTGCGCGCCAACAATTTGGCCGTAACATCCGAGACCTCCGATTCGCGGCCGTTAGCGAAGTGCCAACTCAGATACGGCACCGTGACATCACTGCGCGTAGGGGATCTTTCCAGAAACCAATGCAGGCGTTGGCCCCAACGCGCGGTCAATTGTGCCGCCACGGGTTCCAAAATCGGAAAATCGAGAATGGTGATTAAGTCGGCCGTAACCATCAAATCCGCATTCGCCAATCTGAGGCTGGTGCGCTCGCCGATCATGTGGTCCGCGGCGCACACATAGTCCGCCATGCGCACGGCGTCGGTCTCCGTCAATCGCTTGCTCAACGCCAACTTGTTGGCGAGCTCGATCGAGAAGTTCCGATAAAGGGAGGCCAGATGCACCCCGCCGCGGCCAGAATCCGGGAATAATGTATCGCAGGCGTCATGTGCCGTCGTGGATAGCCCGGCGGTGTCGCGATTGTCGTGCGCTGCTTGGTACATGACCTGTCCGTCACGCAAGATCGTGAAACAGGTCAACGCAACGGCAGTGCCGGCCGTCAGAAAACCCAGGCCGATGACGATTCTCAAAGGGATCGCCGGTATGGGCGCGCGGCATGGCATCGCCACCGCGGCATATGTCAGCGCGATGTAGGGAACCGCACCGGCATCCGGCGCCCAGACCGCCATCAAGGCCGCGCCAACCGCGCCCAGCGTGCCGGCGATCACCAAATAACGCCGTCGGCAAAAGGCGGGAAGCGCGACAAGCCCGAGCCAAACCAATCCGGCGGCGACCACGCCGCCCGACAAGAGCGCTTCGATCAAAAAGTTATGGCTTTGAAAATGCAGCTCGCCGCGCGCCCCGTCCCAATCGGCTCGAATCTCCTCATGGCCAAAAAAGTCGAACTGCCCAATTGGTAGATGGGCAAGCTGCCATTCCCCATAGCTTCCCCAACCGCCACCGACCAGAGCAGCGATCGGTTCATGACTGAGCGATAGGCGCGCAACTTCAATATGAAGCATCCGCGACCACAAGCTTCCGTCCTGCAGACCTTCGCCGACGAAATAGACCGCGCCAGTCGTCAACAGCGGCGCGACGGCAGTCCCAAGGATTGCCAGCGGACGCAACCAATTAGGCCGCCATGTGTTGAGCCACATCAAGAACGCGGCGATTGGAACGGCAAGCACACTCAAGAGGAGCGCGCTGCGATTTCCAGAAATCATGATCACGATGAAACCGAATGCGATGATCGCGAGTCGCCAGCGCCATTGCCGGGGCGCAAAAAGGACGAGCAGCAATGGGGTGACGAATAAGCCGTAGTAGGCCAAGGCGTCGTAGAACAAGAACGGCGCCAGCCACCAGCCCTTGTCGGTGTGGATCATCGTGCTGGCGACGACTGCGACCGCCACCACGCATGTCCATCCCAAGATCCGGCGTGGCCCCGGCATTCTGAGCACCACTAACCCGGCGGCGACGATCAGCGCGAAGTCGAAATGCCAGGCAATGCCCTGCCCAAACTCGGGTGTGCCGAACCAGGAAAGCAGCGGAATCCGGTGGATCGGCATTAACAACAAGCTCCAACCGGCGACGGCCAATGGGATCAATGTGAATGGATGCCGCAGGGCGGCGGTCACCGCCGGGGAGCCACCCATGAGCGCGAGGGCCAGTCCCAACGCAGCCACTGCAGCTGTAGCATTCAACGCGGCGAAGACCGGTTCGTTCTGGGGCCAAAGGCCGGTGTGAAATGGCGGCGTTGAAAATACGAGGAGGCATGGCCCCGCCACACAAGCGGCGACCATTAGCCAGACACCAATTCGGATGGCTCGTTTGTCGATCGCGGGCAAAACGGGTGTTCGCTGCGCCTCCCGAGCCGTATTCACGAAATGATGCGAAACGCGATCACGGATCGCTTGCCGGCAATCGCGGCGCCTCGACAATCGGACGCTTTGGTGCCGCGTGGCCGCGCAACCAAATCCGCGGGACGAGCGCAACAAAACGGATAGTCACCAGCGCAGTCACGAGTGCCATAAAGCTGGACGGATAGTAAGTCGTGAAGTGTTTCCGCAAAAATCGAATGAGCGAACGGTGCTTTTCATATGCAACGCGAACCGGTCTCGACGCGCTGGAGACGCCTTGCGCGTGCACGACAGTTGCGCCGGGAACGAAAAGCACGCCGCATTTGGCGTGACTAAACCGAAGGCACCAATCCAAATCCTCGAAATGAAGGAAGTAATCGTTGTCGAGCTGACCCACCATGGCGATCGCTTCGCGACGCACCATCATGCATGCGCCCGACACAGCCTGAACTTGTGTGGGCCCGTCGGGCAGCGCTTCGGCGTGCAAGTTGAAGCTGCGAAATCGTGGGTGGTTGCTCATCAAGCGGTGCAGCTGCAGCACCTCGCAAAAAATCAGCCAAGGATTCGGGATATCGCGCCGCGCGCCACGTTGCTCAGTGCCGTCCGGATTGATCAACCGCGCGCCGGCCATGCCTGCAACCTCGTCGTCGATCAAAGCGGCGCGCAGGGCCCGAA